>JAZUNS010000055.1:0-6502 GCA_045604285.1 Eubacteriales bacterium | reverse complement strand
ATAAGTCTCGCTTACCGCTTTTGCTTTTTCCTTTGCTTTAGCGTTTTTCTGCCGCTTTTCCTCGTTTTCCTCGTCTCCCGTCGTTCCCCTCGTTTCCTTCGTCTCCCGTTGGGGGTTGTAGGGGTCTCCCCTGCGCCCTGTACTTATGTCAATAAGTACGAGGGCACATACTTATAATATAAATCTCTCGCCCGTGCGCTTTTTGAATATTACTCATCGGAAAGAAACAAGAAAGAGCTTAAGCAGATGAGAAAAACAAGGGTCAAAAAATCCGAATAGCAACCGCCGATTAATATATTGGTGACAAGGCGGTAAAAGCGAATCTATAAATCTCACATATACAATTTAAATGCCGAAAAGCATCGAAAGAACAACGCTTTTCGGCATTTTGACATTAAATTTTAATCTCGTAAACCTTAAAATTCGCTTATCAATCCGGCATCAAATTTAAGTATTTGTGCCGCATCAAGACTGTTGACGGTGCCGTCGCCGTTAACATCGGCAGCTTCGGTTTGCTTGTCGTCAAGCTCTATGAGCATGGCATCATACTTAAGCACAAACGCCGCATCAAGGCTATTCACCTTGCCGTCGCCGTTAACGTCACCGATAACAGTAATCACAAGCTCTGGCGTAACCGCAAAGGCACATTCGCTCTTTTCGCTGGCATAAGAGGTTTGTGTTTCAGCAACTCTTTGGTACAAAGAGTATTCGGTATTGGGGCTCAGACCTGTGAATACGTTGCTTGTTTGCCAAATTGTACCGTCGATGCTGTATTCGTAGCCGTTGATCGTCTGAAGTGTTACGCTGTTGTTGGCAACACTTTCTACAACAGGCTTTTCGGGTGCCGCAACGGTGTTTTTCAACGTGGTTACCTTCAAGGCGTCGCTCTTTTGGCTGGCATAGTCGGCATGGGTTTCGGCAGTCCTTTGATAGAAAGAGTATTCGGTGTTGGGAGAAAGCCCCGTAAACACGTTGCTTGTTTGCCAAGTCAAGCCGTCCATGCTGTATTCGTAGCCGTTGATCGCCTGAAGTGTTACGCTGTTGTTGGCAACATTTACTACAACAGGCTTTTCGGGTGCGCTTACCGTATTTTTAAGCGTTGTAACCGTTAACGCATCGCTCTTTTCGCTGGCATAGTCGGTATGGGTTTCGGCAGTTCTCTGATAGAAGGAGTATTCGGTATTGGGGCTCAGTCCTGTGAATACGTTGCTTGTTTGCCAAGTCGTACCGTTCAAACTGTATTCGTAGCCACTGTTAGCTACCAAAGTGATGCTATTATTCGTTCTGTTGGAAAGAATAGGTGCCTCAGGCGCATCAACCGTGTTTTTCAACGTGGTTACCTTCAACGCACCGCTCTTTTCGCTGGCATAGTCGGTATGGGTTTCGGCAGTTCTCTGATAAAAGGAGTATTCGGTATTGGGGCTCAGTCCTGTGAATACATTGCTTGTTTGCCAAGTCGTACCGTTCAAACTGTATTCGTAGCCGCTGTTAGCTACCAAAGTGATGCTATTATTCGTTCTGTCGGAAAGAATAGGTGCCGCAGGTGCATCAACCGTATTTTTAAGCGTTGTAACCGTCAAAGCTTCGCTCTTTTCGCTGGCATAAGAGATCTCTGCTTCCGCAATCCTCTGATAGAAGAAATATTGCGTGTTGGGGCTTAAGCCTGTAAACACGTTGCTTTCCTGCCACGTCCTACCGTCAATGCTGTACTCATAGCCGAAGATTTTCATAAGTATAACGCTATTGCTTGTAACGCTTGCCACTATAGGCTTTGCGGGTGCCGCAACGGTATTCTTCAAGGTGTAAACCTTTAATGCATCGCTCTTTTCGCTGGCATAGTCGGTATGGGTTTCGGCAGTTCTCTGATAGAAGGAGTATTCGGTATTGGGGCTCAGACCTGTGAATACATTACTCGTTTGCCAAATTGTACCATCTATACTGTATTCATAGCCGCTGTTAGCTACCAAAGTGATGCTATTATTCGTTCTGTTGGAAAGAATAGGTGACTCAGGCGCATCAACCGTATTTTTAAGCGTTGTAACCGTCAAAGCTTCGCTTATTTCACCGAAGTAATGGGTATCGGTTTCGGGAGTTATTGCATAGATGGAATAGGTAGTATTGGGACTTAAGTTTTCAAAAACAGCACTTGTTGTCCAGTTTTCGCCGTCGATGCTGTATTCGCAACCGTCAACCGCCTCTAATCTAATAGTATTGTTGTTTATCTCTGCCAAAACAGGTGTTGCGGTTTGGGGCGCAATATTCTTTACTTTAAAGCTAAACGACTCGCTGGCAGAGCTGGCATAGTCGGTCTGTGTTTCTGCTACGCGCTGATAGAAGGTATATGTTTCAAGTACGGTTAAGCCCGTAAAAATATTGCTTGTCTGCCACGTTTCGCCATCCAAGCTGTACTCATAGCCGCTAATCGGGCTTAAAGTAACAACGGAATCCGTTGCGGATACCAAAGTAGGTGCATCGGGTGCCGCAATCTGATTTTTCAGTGTAGTAATAAAAGCGTATTCGCTTTGAGGGCTGGTATAGTCGGTATCATTTTCCGCTTTTCTTTGACAGAAGGAGTATTCGGTGTTGGGACTCAGTCCTGTGAATACGTTGCTTTTTTGCCAAGTAAAGCCATCCATGCTGTACTCATAGCCGGAGATTGCCTGTAGTGTTACGCTATTGTTGGTAACACTTTCTGCAACAGGCTTTTCGGGTGCCGAAACGGTGTTCTTTAATGTGGTTATCTTTGTGCCGTCACTAATCTTACTTGCAAATGTGACGTCTGTTTCTTTAGCACGCTGATAAAAGGTATATTCCGTACCGGCAGATAAACCTTCAAACAAAGGGCTATCCTGCCAGTTTAACTTATCCAAACTATACTCATATCCCGCTTTTTCTACTAACTCAACAGCGGTGTTGGTAATGTCTGATGCAACGGGGGGAATAGGATCCTGCACAGTTGCCTTGGATGCAGAAACAGAATTCGAGGACAGTGCGCCAATGTAATCCCCCGAACCCTTTATGACAAGAATAATACCTTTTCCGATATCATCCTTGGTAACGGTATATGTACTGTCTGTTCCAACAACAGTAGCACTTGCTCTCCACTCATAGGAATAGGTTGCACCTAACGGCAGAACGCCGGAAACATCGGCACTTAGTGTTTGGCCGTATTGCGGAGTTCCGGAAATGTTTACAACGCCCGAAAGCGCTCTGCGTTCGGTGGTTGCTGTCAAAACTATCGTGCTTTCACCAAGCAGGTACAAATCATTTTCCAAAATGCGCGCATAAACGGTGTATGCTTTGTTGGGGTCCAAATTCTCAAACACGCCGCTTGCTTGCCAATTCTCGTTGTCAATGCTGTATTCTTGGGTGGACAGCGTGCTGATTTCAAAGGAGCTGTCAGAAAGAGACAAAAGCTCGGGAACGGTGGGGCTTTCGGGCTGTTTTGCCTTTGTGATTACACGCTCGCTGCTTGTTAAGGAGCCCAAGCTTAAAACGTGCTGGCTTGTAGCTTTTACTTTAAGCGTTTTACCTATATCTTCCGCTTTTACACTGTAAGTGTCACCGGAATGTACCAATGCGTTATCAATATACCATTCGTAGGTCAAGTCGGAATGTGCATTTAAAACACCTGTAATATCAGCTTTAGCTTCATCCAAATATGCAACGGTGTCTGCTAACGCAACTTCTCCTTTTAGCGTAAAGCATTGCAGCTCGGGGTATTTATAGCTCTTGTCGCCTGCCATTGTCCACACGCTGTCAAAATCCCAACCGCTAAAGGTGTCAATCAGCTTCATATCCTCTGCCGTTGTGCTTGTTCCGTAATTTATAGTCGGGTCGGAAACACAAGTATCTAAATAAAAGCATCCTTCAGGCGCTTTTTTGATAGTCGTTCCCAGTATTCCTCCTGTGGCTGTCCCTGTAATTTCCCCTATATTATACGAATTTTCCAGACCGCCATAAACTGCGTTGAAAGATCTGGTCGGAGCATAAGCTGCGCCGAGAATACCGCCGCTTTCATAAGCAGAGACCGCACCTTTGTTTATGCAATTTTCAATGTATACATAGTGATAATAGTAACGGTATGTTGTTCCGGTAATGGTGGAACTCCATTGATCTGTTTGCCATCCTTCGATATATCCAATAATTCCTCCTGCTGAACCTAAAGCTAAAACATTACCGGAATTTACACACTGGTAAATTCCGCAACCACTGGTTTCAGCATAGCTTGTAATGCCGCCTGCATACGCCTTTCCGTTTACGTTGGCTGAATTATAGCAGTATTGAATTCTCGCATCCGCAAAGGGATAATTTTCACTCTCTGTTCCGCTCATAAAACCGCATATACCGCCGGTATAATCTCCGTTACCGGTAACTTCTCCCGATACATAACATGAAATGAGCTTTGCAGGCTTCATATTGCTACTGTTTTTTACCGATGTTGAGTGCAGGTAGCCGCATATGCCGCCAACGTAATTTTTACCAACAATATCGGCGTTTTCAAGATGAACATTTGTTACATTCCCGTCTTTCACATATCCGAACAGCCCTATGTAATCAGTATTCTTTTTGCTGATTTTAAGGTTTTTAATGGAATGATTATTACCGTCAAAATTCCCCTTAAACATAGAGGTGCTGTTGCCAATGGGGGTCCAGCAAGCACCGTAGTTATAGAATTCTCCGTCCTCAGAAAAATCCGCTTCGGTAAACTCTATGTCGTTGATCATCTTGAAATAAGAAGACATATACAACCGCACATTATCAAGATGGTATTTTGTGGAGATAAGATAGGGGTCCGCTTCCGTGCCGCTACCACCGGCAAACTCTGTAGTGTTGCCTTCTTCTGCGGCATTTACCGTCAGCACTGCCATAGGCACTGCCGTAAACACCATCATAACCGCCAACAGCATGGCAATTAAACGATTGCTTTTTGTTTTTGTCATAATAACTCCTCCTGTGGATTATCAACAATTTTTCTTCCAATGTCGGTAATGTAATACAAATCATCACCGTTTTCGTTTTTATCAAGCGCTACTAAATAATTTTTGCTAATACACTCGTCAAACTGAGCTTTAAAAGCTCCCCCTTTAAGGTGTTCTAAATAAAACCTCGTACAAGGTTCATATTGAGATACCAAAAATAAAAGATGATAATACGGATTCAACCTTCTCCCTCCTTCATCGTCGATTTTTGCAAAAAAGCTTTTGTATTCTATTTTTGGTTGAACAATAATGATGTTCTAATTTTTTCATAACTTTTTCGTATTCGCTCCAAATTTCATCTGTGCCGCACTTTTCGCGTCGAATTTTTACAAAATCTTTCATCTCATTTTTATATTGACTAAGTAAGCGTTTTCCGCACATCTTTCGCAACATTTTGAAGTCATAGATTTTATTGTTAATTCCTATACATAAATACTCTATATCTTTCAAATATTCTTTCTTTTCAGCATCGGTCATATTAAATGTTTCAAGTTGATGTTTTTCGCGAAAACCAGAAATAGCTTTAATTGTCAAAATTTGCCGTTCTCTATTAACGCTATGGCAAAACACCCATACTGATATAACAGCACCGGCAACCGAAGCAATGCTTGTTATAACCTCATAGGTTTGTACTTCACCCATGCTACACCTTCTTCCTGTTTTATACATTCCCAAAAGGTACACCTTTTGGGAACGTGCCAAAAACAACTTGCAATTAGAATTTTTTACAAAAACTTCAAAATATCGTCAAAAAGGGTTGCAAATTATGAATTGTTAAGATATAATTAGCCTTGTATAGATAGTTCCCAAAAGGTGTACCTTTTGGGGCTATTTTTTCACATTATATTCCTTGATTTTTCTGTAAAAGGTGGATTTGCTAAGCCCCGTTTCTTTTAAAACCTCGAAAGTACTTATTTGCCCTTTTTTCAATTTAGTAATATAGTTACCGAAGCCTTTAGGAATAGGAACAGCCGGTCTGCCGAAACGGACACCCCTTGATTTGGCGGCGGCAATTCCTTGGGCTTGCCGCTTTTTTATGTTTTCTCTTTCGCTATGCGCAACAAAAGAAAGTATTTGTAATACAAGGTCTGCAATAAAAGTACCCATTAGGTCCTTACCGTTTCGTGTGTCAAGCAGGGGCATATCAATTACGCAAATGTCAATGCCTATATCTTTGGTTAATATACGCCATTGCTTTTGAATTTCCTCGTAATTGCGCCCAAGACGGTCAATGCTGAGTATGTAAAGCAGATCGCCTTGTTTTAATTTCTTGACAAGCTTTTTGTATTGAGGTCTTTCAAAATCCTTACCCGATTGCTTGTCCATATAGATATTGCCTTTCGGAATATCACGATTTGACAGTGCTACCATTTGCCTATCCTCATTTTGATCCGTACTCGAAACTCTCACATATCCATAAACATTCGCCATAACATTACCTCCTGTGTTTAACACTGATTCTACTATGTTCTGGCATTTTTTGTTTTGAGGCAATACTTAAGGAACAAAAAATCCGTTTT
>JAZUNS010000054.1:0-9345 GCA_045604285.1 Eubacteriales bacterium | reverse complement strand
ATAATATCACTGCGAAGCAATATAACTCGCCGTCAGGCGAATAGAGTTGCGTGATACTCCGTTAAGAGTATCACGCTAAGTCCTTCCGTTTTATTTTTCCCTTTTTCCTTAGTCTTCCTCGCAGGCGACCATAAACAGGTACTCGCTGCTGCCGGGGAACACCACGTTTAGCTTCTTTATAGGCACGCCGTTTACCTTATTAAACATTTTTATGCCGTCGGTAACGCTAAAGCTTGAAAAGGCGGACAGCCCCTCGCCCGTATACTTAACGTAAGCCTCCTTACGCACCCAAATCTGGGCAAAACGCTCGCCATCGGCGCCGTCACGGACGTATTCCGCCTCGTCAGAGGTAAAGAAACGCTCTGCCAACGCTATATAATCGGGGCGCTTTTCTCTGGTATCGTTTTCAAAGCGTGCCATGTGCTCGCCGTCAATACCTATGGGCTTGGAGGAGAATGCGGCAACCATAACCTCGTCGGCTGTGGTAACGCTTACGTAAATATCCTCCGGCACGCCCTTGATATAGGGCTTGCCCTTGCTTGTATAAAGCACCTCGGCACTGTCTATGCCCGTATACTCACGCAATGCAGACTGCACCTGAGAATGGCGTTTTTCCTTACTTTCGCTGTTTTCAAATATAAAGGTCTTTATAGCCATGGCTTATTCCTCCACCGTCTCTGCGGTACTATCTTCCGTTTCTTCTTCGGCTTCTTCCTCGGGCTTAACCGCTGCAAAGCCTATAATTCTGGCATCCTCACCGGTACGCATTACTATTACGCCGCCGGTGGCTCTGCCGTAAATGGGTATCTCGTCTGCGGCAAAGCGGATAATTATGCCGCTATCGGTAATAAGCATAACGTCGTCACCGGGATAAACCACAGAGATGCCCGCCAGCATACCCGTTTTTTCGGAAAGCTTGTGGCAGCAAATACCCTTACCGCCACGGGCTTGTATCTTAAACTCGTCAAACTCACAGCGCTTGCCGTAGCCCTGCTCACTAACGGTAATGATCTTTGCGCCCTTTTCGATAGCCTCGTCACCGATAACCGATGCGCCAACGATAAAGTCGCCCTCCTCAAGGGTCATACACTTAACGCCCCTTGCCTGTCTGCCCATGCTTCTGGCGTCGGTCTCTTCAAACCTTATGCCTCTGCCGCCGTGGGTTGCCACAAGCACGCAATCGTTACCCTTGGTCTTAAGTACAAACCAAAGCTCGTCGCCCTCGTCCAAATTAATTGCAAACAAGCCGCCGCTGCGCCTGGTTTGATATTCCATAAGGCTTATACGCTTAATAACGCCCAGCTTGGTAACCAATACAAGGTATTCCTCCTCGTTAAAGCCTTCAACGGGGATAACCGAGGTTATCTTCTCACCCTCGGCAAGCTGAAGCACGTTAGCCAAATGAGTACCCTTAGAGGTTCTGCCCGCCTCGGGTATCTCATAACACTTTTTGCGGTAAACCTTGCCCAAATTAGAGAACATAAGCAGCAAAGAGTGGCTGTGGGATACAATAACCTGCTCTACAAAATCCTCTTCCTTAGTGGTCATACCCGTAAGACCCTTGCCGCCACGGTGCTGAGCCTGATAGGTATCCGCAGGCAGGCGCTTAACGTAGCCCCCGTGGGTAACGGTAACAACGCTGTTAACACGCTCAATAAGGTCCTCGTCAAGTATTTCGTTATCAACGGTTTCTATTCTGGTGCGGCGCTCGTCACCAAAGCGCTCCTTAACCTCGGCAAGGTCGTCCTTAATAATTGCGGTAACCTTGGTGCCGTCGGCAAGAATAGCCTTATACTCGGCTATCTGGGCATACAAACCGTTAAGAGTATCCTCTATCTTCTGTCTTTCCATGCCGGAAAGTCTGCCAAGCTGCATCTCTACGATCGCCTGGGCCTGCACGTCGCTGAAACCGAAGGTTTCCATCAAGGCAACCTTGGAGTCGGCAATGCTGGAGCTGGCACGGATGGTCTTGATTATCTCGTCAATAAAGTCCAACGCCTTCTTGTAGCCCTCGTAAATATGCGCCGCCTTCTCTGCCTTTGCAAGCTCAAAACGGGTGCGGCGGATTATTACGTCCTCCTGATGGCGCAAATAATGCTCAAGCACCTGCTTTAGGTTAAGGGTCTTGGGCTCGCCGTTTACCAACGCCAGCATATTTATGGGAATAGTGTCCTGCATCTGGGTCATCTTATACAGGTTATTAAGCACTATCTGGGGGTTTGCATCCTTTTTAAGGTCAATAACCACCCTCATACCCTTTTTGCGGTCAGACTCGTTACGTATATCGCTTATGCCGTCTATACGCTTGGTCTTTACCAGGTCAACTATGCTTGCCAACATGGCGGAACGGTTTACGCCGTAGGGCAGCTCGGTTACTATAATGCTGGTTCTGCCGTGCTTTTCCTCAAAATGGGCGGCAGCACGCACCTTTGCCCTGCCCTTACCGGTCATGTACGCCTCATACACGCCGGAAACGCCGTACAGCGTACCTGCCGTGGGGAAATCCGGACCCTTTACAAACTGCATAAGGTCGGGTACGGTACAATCGGGGTTCTCTATAAGGTGGTACAGTGCATCCACAACCTCGTTCATATTATGGGGCGGGATGTTGGTTGCCATACCTACCGCTATACCTATGGTGCCGTTAACCAACAGATTGGGGAAACGGCAAGGCAGCACCTCGGGCTCCTTGCGGGAGTTATCAAAGTTGGGTATAAAATCAACCACGTTCTTGTCGATATCCGAAAGCATAAGGTTGGCAATACGGGTCATGCGGCTTTCCGTATAACGGTATGCCGCCGCCTTGTCGCCGTCCACGGTACCAAAGTTACCCTGACCGTCAATAAGGGGATATCTTAAAGAAAAGGGCTGCGCCATACGTACCATCGTATCATATACGGCGGCGTCGCCGTGGGGATGGTATCTACCAAGCACGTTACCTACCGTGGTAGCGGATTTACGGTAATCGTTGTCGTAGGTCAGCTTGTCCTCGTTCATGGCGTAAAGTATACGGCGGTGAACGGGCTTAAGGCCGTCCCTTACGTCGGGCAAGGCTCTGCCCACTATAACGGACATTGAATAGTCGATATACGCCTTTTTAACCTCTTCTTTTATCTCAACGTCCAGTATTTTCTGAGTTTCGTGAAACTCGTACTCTGTATTCTTGTTCTTTTCGTTATCCATCTAAATCCCTCCCTTATACGTCAAGGTTGGAAACGTATTTTGCGTTTTGCTCAATAAACTCACGCCTGGGCTCTACGTTATCGCCCATAAGGATAGAGAATATTTCATCCGCTTCAATAGCGTCCTCAATGGTAACCCTGCAAAGGGTTCTGGTAGCGGGGTCCATGGTGGTTTCCGCAAGCTGGCCGGGGTTCATCTCACCAAGACCTTTATAGCGCTGTATCTTTATCTTGGGCCCGCCCTCGCCAAACTCTTCAATTATTTGGTCACGCTCTTCATCAGAAAAGGCGTATCTCTTCTGCTTGCCCTTTTCCACCTTATAAAGGGGCGGCATTGCCGCATAGATATGGCCCTGCTCTATAAGGGGTCTCATGTGGCGGAAGAAGAAGGTAAGCAGCAGGGTCTTTATGTGGGCGCCGTCTACGTCGGCATCCGCCATCATAATTATCTTGCCGTAACGCAGCTTGCTTATGTCAAACTCGTCACCTATACCGGTACCCAGCGCCATTATTATGGGAACTATCTGTACCGAGGAATATATTCTGTCAAGTCTTGCCTTTTCTACGTTAAGTATCTTACCCCTCATGGGCAATACTGCCTGGAACTTACTGTCTCTGCCTTCCTTGGCAGATCCGCCTGCAGAGTCACCCTCTACCAAGAACAGCTCAGTATACTCAACCCGTCTTTCGTTACAGTCAGCCAGCTTATCGGGCATACTGCTGCCCTCAAGCAAGCCCTTGCGGCGGGTCATATCCCTTGCTTTTCTTGCGGCTTCACGGGCACGGGCGGCGCTTATTGCCTTTTCTATTATCGCCTTGCCCGTCTTGGGGTTTTCTTCAAGATATTCGTTAAGCTTCTCGCTTACCATGGCGTCAACTATGGTACGCATCTCGCTGTTGCCCAGCTTGGACTTTGTCTGTCCCTCAAACTGTGCGTTCTCCAGCTTTACGCTTATAATTGCGGTAAGACCCTCAAGCACGTCCTCACCGGTAAGCTTTTCCTCGTTTTTCAAAATACCGTGGTTTTTGCCGTAGTTGTTAAGCACACGGGTAAGTGCCGCCTTAAAGCCGGTCTCGTGCATACCGCCCTCTATGGTGCGGATATCGTTGGCAAAGGAAAGTATGGTATTGGTGTAGGAGGCGTTGTACTGCATTGCCACCTCGGCAACAGAGGTACCCTTGCCGCCGTTAACGTAAATTATATCGGGGTGCAAAAGCTCTTCATGCTTTTTATTATTTATATGCTCTACAAAGCTTCTTATGCCGCCCTCGTAGCAAAGCTTAACCTCAACGGGCTCTTCCCCTCTTTCGTCAACAAGGGTTATTGAAAGCCCCGCATTAAGAAACGCCTGCTCTCTAAGTCTGGTCTTTACGGTGTCAAAATCAAATACAACCTCTTCAAAGATGGTCTCATCAGGATAAAAACGCACGTAAAGCCCGTGCTTTTCCGTCTTGCCCACCTGCTTGAAGGGAACGGTAACCTTGCCGTACTCAAATTCCTCGCTGTATTCGTAGCCGTCGTAGCAGTCCACCATAATAAGACGCTTGGACAAAGCGTTAACAACGGAAGCACCAACGCCGTGCAAGCCGCCGCTTATGCTGTAACCGCCGCCGCCGAATTTACCGCCTGCGTGCAGTACGGTAAAAACAACCTCGGGGGTAGGTATACCCATCTTATGCATACCTGCGGGTACACCTCTGCCGTCGTCCTGTACAGAGCAGCTTCCGTCCTTAAGCAGGGTTACGGTAATGTTTTTACAATAGCCTGCCAGGGCTTCGTCTATAGAGTTGTCAACTATCTCGTATATAAGGTGGTGCAAGCCTCTTATAGAGGTGGTACCTATATACATACCCGGGCGCATACGCACCGCTTCAAGCCCCTCAAGAACCTGAATTTGATTTTCATTATAGCTTTGTGCCATATTTTCTGCCATTTTATCTCCTCGCTTCCATCCGTCCTCGGTTTTTAAGCACCTTGGCGGAAAGGGATGTTATATATATCCTGTCCGTATATTCTCCGTCGGTCAACACAAACGCCGCAGGCAGGTCGGTTGCCAAATTAACCGCCTTGTACTCCTTTTGCATCCGTGCCAAAAAATTTTTGGTATCGCCGCTAAGCGTTGCCTTTTCTATATCAAAAATGCCTATTATCTCCCTGTCGGGCACCGTCTCACTCTTTCCCAGATGCAAAAAAATCGCCCTCCCCGTCAGTTTCGGTAAAGCACATACCCTTTTCCACCCTTATGCGGTTTTGCACCTTAAGGGTCGAAAAATAATCCCTCTCACAGCCGGTAATAATAACCTGCCTGCCCTCGGTCTTTTTAAGTATAATGCTTCTTCTGCCCTCGTCCAGCTCGCTTAGTATATCGTCAAACAAAAACACGGGATATTCACCCGTTATCCGTCGGGACATATCACCCTCCGCCAGCTTAAGGGCAAGCACGGCACTCCTTTGTTGCCCCTGAGAGGCAAAAAACCGTCCGCTTTTATTGTTTATATATATCGTAAAGTCATCCTTATGGACACCAAAAAGACTTATACCACGGAAAATTTCTGCTTCTCGCTTACTGTTAAGATAGCTAAGCATAAGCTGTCTGGTTTCCTCGGCGCTTTCGGGCTCTTCCTCAAAGCAGCCGTTGTATTTAAGGCGCAACGCCTCCTTACCGCCGCTTATCTCGTCGTGCTGTACAGCCGCCGTCTCTTCAAGCTGTTTTAAAAACCGCCTTCTGTTAAAGCTTATCGCCGCCGCAGAGGCAGAAAGACGCTCGTTATAAATGCCAAGCATATCCGCCTTGTAGCTTTGGTCACAGTCCTGCTTAAGCAGGGCGTTTTTTTGCATAATGGTACGGTTGTACTCGTTAAGATAAGAGACGTAGCGGGGATAGCTTTGGCATATTGCCAAATCTATAAACCGCCTTCTGTTTTCAGGCTGGCCCTTTACAAGATTAAGGTGATCGGGGGTAAATATTACCGCCCTAAAGGCACCCAAATATTCCGAAAGCTTGGTTACGCCGTTGCCGTTCCGCAAAAATTCACGCTTGCGGTTTTTAAATATCTTTACCCCAAGGGTACATTCCTTAACGCTGTCCTCAAAGCAAAGCTCGGCGGCGGCACCGTCCTCACCAAAATATATAAGCTCTCTGTCCTTACAGTTCCTAAAGCTTTTACCTGCGGCAAAATAAAATATACTTTCAAGTATGTTTGTCTTACCTGCGGCGTTTTCGCCGTAAAGCACGTTAACACCGTCGGTAAACTTTAGCTCGCTGTACTTGTTGTTTCTGAAATTTACAAGCTTTAAGCCCTTAACCTGCATTTTATCCGTTAAGCCTCATTGGAAGTACAAGGTACAAATACCTGCTGCCTTCCTTTTCTACCGCAGGGGTTATTACCATGGACATAAGGGGAGAGGAAAGGGATGCCAATATCAGCTCATCCTTGCACGCCCTTAACGCATCCAGCAAATAACGGTTGTTAAAGCCTATTTCTATATCCTCGCCTTCCTTGCTTACGGGGATATTATCGTTTACCCTGCCGTATTGGGTAGAGCAGGATACGTTAAGGTTACCGTCCTTAAAGCTGCACTTTAAGGGGGTAATAAGCTTATCGTCTATAAGCAGCGACGCTCTTTCAACGCTGTCAATAAACAAGCCCGTATCTACCTTAACAAAAATCTTGTTCTGGGTGGGTATGGCTTTTCTGTACTCAAAAAACTCACCCTCTATAAGGCGGGAGAAAAATACGGTGCTGCCCACCTTCATAATTATGTGCTTACCCGTAAGCTCAACCACAACTATCTCGTTATTGTCATTAAGCAGCTTGGAAAATTCATATATACTTTTACCGGGTACTATAAAGCTCATCTCACCTACGCTGCCTGCGGCAACCGCACTGGTTTCTTCTCGCAGGGCAAGTCTGTGGTTATCAAGGGCAACTACCGTAAGGGTATCACCCTTTATTTCAAAATACTCACCGGTAAGTATGGGTCTTGCATCGGTCTGTGCTACCGCAAAGTAGGTAGAGGATATTATCTCCTTTAACAGACCGGCGTTTATCCTAAAGCTTTTATCACCGCTAAGCTCGGGCAGATTGGGGAACGCCTCGGGGGACAGAGCGTGTACGGAAAACTCGCTCATCCCGCCGCTTATGGTAACGGTGTTTTTTTCGTTTATTTCAAAGCTTATATCACAATCGGGAAAATTTCTGATTATGGCGCTTATCTTCTGGGCGTTAAGTATAACGGCGCCGTCGCCTTCACCAAGAACGGTAGTGTTGGTCTTTACGCCCTTTTCCAGGTCGTAACCGCAAACGCTAAGCTCGCTTCCCTTAAGCTCAAACAAAAGCCCTTCCAGCGCAGGCAGCGTGCTTTTATTGGAGGAAGCCGCCAAAGCAGGCATTATAGCCGACAGTAGAGTTTTTCTGTCCGAAGTGAATCTAAGTGCCATTTTTCAAAATCTCCTCTTTTCGCAAATAGAGTATCAGTATCCTTTTTTAAAAGGAATATTTGTTGTTAATATTGTTGTAATTGCGGAAAATGCGGAAAAGCCCGTATTTCCGCTTTTTTCTTACTTTTTTCGACCCTTTTTTCTGTGGAAAAGGCTGTTGTATACGTGGGTGAAAAATTTGGGTAATGCGGAAAACTTTTTTACCTTTTTAAGCGTTAAGCTCTTTTTCTATGCTTTCCATTTCCCTTCTGAAGCTGTCGGAGGACTTTATCTTTGCGTCTATCTTATCGCAGGAATCCATAATGGTGGAATGATGCTTTCTAAGTATGGCGCCTATCTCCTTAAAGGTCATGTTAAGCAGGTTGCGCATAAGGTATGCACATATATGGCGGGCGTTTTTTATTGCCGTATCACGCTTGCTGCCGGTAATGTCCTCTTTTTTAATGCCGTAGCGCATGGCAATATACTTAAGGATCTTGTCAGAGTTGATGTTATCCTCCTCTGCTTTTCTTAAGTGTTCGGAAAGCACTCTCTTTGCCATGGCAAAGCTTATTTCCTCGCCGCCTATAAGGCTGTGTGCCTTTAGGGTCTTTATAGCACCCTCAATTTGTCTTATATTGGTCTTTATGTTCTCTGCCAGGTATTGAAGCACGTCGTTAGGTATCTCAACCCCGTAGGACTCTGCCTTACGCTTAAAGATAGCCTGCCTAAGCTCCTCATCCGGGGGCTGTATGTCTATTACGCCGCCTGCCGAAAAACGGGAGGTAAGGCGCTTGTCAATATCCTCCAGCTCGGAAGGATGCTTGTCCGACGCAAACACTATCTGCTTGCCCTTGTTAAAAAGTGCCTCAAAGGTGTGGAACATTTCTTCCTGCACCACCCTTTTACCCTTTAAAAACTGTATATCGTCAACCAAAAGAAAATCCAAATTACGAAACTTTGATTTAAATTCCATAGGATCCGCTTTTTTGGATATATTATCTATAAGCAGGCTGGTAAATTCCTCGCAGGTGATGTAAACGATTTTAAAATCCGGCCTTTTATCAAGCATCTCGTTGATTATTGCAAACAAAAGATGGGTCTTGCCCAGTCCCGAAGAGCCGTACAAAAACAAAGGGTTGTAGTATTCCGCAGGATTTCTGCAGGCAAGCAGGCTGGTTTCGTAGGCAACTCGGTTGGAAGAGCCAACCACAAAGTTTTCAAAGGTGTAAGAGGGGTTTACCATAGGCAAAACCTCTGCCCTTTTGGCAGCCAGCTCCGCCTCTTTTTCCTTGGCAAGTGCCTCTGCCTTTTCTTTTTCCTCTTTCTTTTCCAGCTCGTCCTTTGTTATAAAGGTTATATCAATATCGTCCCTTTCCAGCTCTATCTCAAAAGCCTCGGTCAGGTCACCAACGTAAGAATCCATTACCTTGTTGCGCTTAAAATCATTTTCGCAAAGCAGGGTAACGTCGCCGCCTTCAACGCTAAGCAGCTTCATGGGTTTTATCCAAAGATTCATGGTAATGTCAATATAATCCAGCTCTTCAACCAGATAATCAAGCACACCCTGAAAAATAATTTCATTACTGAAACGCATATATTTTACCTATATCCTTTCGTCAAAAAAGACGTATATCCATAATAGCGCTATTATAACATTATATACTATAAGTATATAATAACATAAGTTTCCCACAAAGAAAAGGAAAAACCTTAAATTTTTTTATTATTCTTAAAAAAAC
>JAZUNS010000053.1:0-7764 GCA_045604285.1 Eubacteriales bacterium | reverse complement strand
GAAGATGGACTTCACCTACGGCGACTGTAAGAAGGAAATGGATATGGTTAACCGCGCCTTTATCGAGACTATGATAGAGGGCGACGCTAACGGCAGAGGCTTCCAGTATCCTATCCCCACCTATTCCATTACCAGGGACTTTGACTGGTCCGATACCGAAAACAACCGTCTGTTGTTTGAGATGACCACCAAGTACGGTACCCCCTATTTCTCCAACTATATCAACAGCGATATGGAGCCTTCCGACGTTAGAAGTATGTGCTGCCGTCTGCGTCTCGACCTCAGAGAGCTCAGAAAGAAGAGCGGCGGCTTCTTCGGCAGCGGCGAGAGCACCGGTTCAGTTGGCGTTGTTACCATCAATATGCCCCGTATAGCTTATCTTGCAACCAGCAAGGCAGACTTCTATGCAAGACTTGACCGCCTTATGGACATCGCGGCACGCAGCCTTAAGGTTAAGCGTACCGTTATTTCCAAGCTGATGGAAGAGGGGCTTTACCCCTATACCAAGCGTTATCTTGGCAGCTTTGACAACCATTTCAGCACCATAGGCCTTGTAGGCATGAACGAGGTTGGCCTTAACGCACGCTGGCTTGGTCACGATATGACCCACGCCGACACCCAGGAGTTTACCAAAGAAGTTCTTAACCACATGAGAGAGCGCCTCTCTGACTATCAGGAGCAGTACGGCGACCTTTACAATTTGGAAGCTACCCCTGCCGAATCCACCTCTTATCGCTTGGCTAAGCACGACCTTAAGCGTTATCCCGGTATAAAGAGCGCCGCTAAGAACGAGGGCGACACTCCTTATTACACCAACTCCAGCCACCTTCCCGTTGGCCACACTGCCGACATTTTTGAAGCCCTTGATATTCAGGACGAGCTGCAGACCCTTTACACCTCCGGTACCGTATTCCACGCATTCCTGGGTGAAAAGCTGCCCGATTGGAAGGCTGCGGCTAACCTGGTTAAGAAGATTGCAGAAAACTACCGTCTGCCTTACTACACCCTCTCCCCCACCTATTCCGTATGTGCAAACCACGGCTATCTGGTTGGTGAGCAAAAGACCTGCCCCGAATGCGGCGAGGTTACCGAGGTTTACAGCCGTATTACCGGCTATTACCGTCCCGTTCAGAACTGGAACGACGGCAAGACCCAGGAATATAAGGACAGACTTGTTTATGATATTGACAATTCCGTTTTAAAGAAGAGCCATAAGGTTGAAGCAACCGAAAAGGCAGCCGATTGTGACTGCCACTGCGACGGCGAGGCTGAGGAAAGCAAGGTTTTGCTGTTTGCAACCAAAACCTGCCCCAAGTGCAAAATAGCCGCAAGCGAGCTGGAAAAGAAGGGCGTTGCCTTTGAAAAGCTATTTGTAGAAGACAATAAAGAGCTTGCCGCATCCTACGGGCTTAAGCAGGCGCCCACCTTGGTAGTTACGGGCAAAAACGGCGGCGTGTACGCCGACCTGCCCGGTGTAAAGGCATATCTTGCAAGCCTTTAAAACAAAACTGTAGAAAAGAGCTGATTTTTTGTGCATGATATAATCGTTATCGGCGCAGGTCCCGCAGGGCTTACAGCGGCGCTGTACGCCCTGCGGGGCGGAAAATCCGTTTTAATATTGGAAAAAGGCAGCTTTGGTGGGCAGGTGACTTACTCGCCCAAGATAGAAAACTATCCCGGATTTTTGCAGATGTCCGGTGCAGAGTTTGCCGACAAGCTGGTGGAGCAGGTTATTGCCCAGGGCGCTGATATTGAAATGGAAACCGTACTTGCCGTGGAAAAGACCGAAGAGGGCTTTACCGTTACCACCGATTACGGCAAGCACGAGGGCAGAGCCGTAATTATAGCCGTAGGCGTGCGCCACAGGCGCTTGGGCCTGGAGGGCGAAGAGGAGCTTATAGGCAAGGGCATTGGCTTTTGCGCTGTTTGCGACGGCGCCTTTTATGCCGACGGCACCGTTGCCGTTATAGGCGGCGGTAACAGCGCACTGCAGGAGGCGCTTTTGCTGGCAGAGACCTCTAAAAAGGTTTACGTGGTGCAAAACCTTGCCTTCCTTACGGGTGAGGGTAAGCTTAAAGAAGCCATTGCCGCCAAGGAAAACGTAGAGGTGATATATAACGCCACCGTAAAGAAGCTTATTGCCGCAGAAGAGCTTAAGGGCATAGTGCTTGAGGCTGACGGCAAGGAGCTTTCCCTTGAGCTGGACGGAATGTTTATAGCCATAGGGCTTGTACCCGAAAACGGTATTTTTGGCAAGCTTGCCGCCTTGAAGGACGGCTATATAGACGCCGACGAAAGCTGTACCACCGCTACCCCCGGCGTGTTTGTTGCCGGTGATTGCCGTACAAAAACCGTAAGGCAGATAACCACCGCTACGGCGGATGGCGCCGCCGCAGGGCTTGCCGCTTGCAGATACGTAGACGGCAGATAAAGCGAAAGGAGCTTGTTTTATGAAAAAAACAATTTGCCTTGTTTTGGCTTTACTTGCGCTTTTTTCCTTTGTTTCCTGTGACAACGAGGTTGCCGAGGCAGAAACCCCGTTAGCGTGGGAGTATCTTTCCGGCTTGCCGGAGGGGTTCCCCAAGCTGTGTGACGGCATAACCGCCGAGGACGAGTCCTTTGACGCCAATAAGAGCAGCATTACCCTTTATTGGAACGTGCTTGAAGAAAACTCTTACAACGTGTATCTTACAAAGATCCAAAGCTGGGCAGGCACCGACTTTGGCGAAGCTAAAAAAGGCACCAAGACCTTGACTTTTAAAAAAGGCGGGGATGAGATAACCGTTGCCGCCACCTATGACGGCGATGCCAACGGTAAAAGCAACGGCGACGGCAGTTATGACTATCAGGCGATGATAGTTATTACCTCTAAGGTAATAAAAGCCGAAAAATACACCCCCGTAAAGTGGGAGTATCTGTTTTTACTGCCCGAAGGGTTCCCCAAGCTGTGTGACTGTATTACCACCACCGACGAGATATACGGTGAGGAAGCCACCGCCCTTGCAATGTATTGGAACATTCTTGACAAGGCAAGCTTTGACAGCTACGTAAAGAAAATTGAGGATACCGCCGGTGCATCCTTTGGTGAAGCCGCCGCAGACGGCACCCGTGTAATTAAATTTACTTTAAAGGGCAAGGAAATTACCGTTAAAGCCGCATATAACGAAAGCGCCACGGGCATTTATCTTGAAGGCAACAATTACGATTGCCAGGCAAGAATAGAAGTATCCGTACCCAAGGCGTAACAAAATAAAGATTCATACATCTTCCTTAAAAAGCACCGTTGATATAAAAATCAAGGTGCTTTTTTGTATTGACATACAAATTTATATTTGCTATAATACTGTAGATAAGTGGGAGAAAGTCGGTGTTTTATGGGCAGAATAAAAACCATTGTGTTTGCTAACCAAAAAGGCGGCGTGGGTAAAACCACCTCTGCCGTTAATATTGCCGCCTGCCTTGCCGCAAAGGGCAACAAGGTGGTTTTGGTGGATAGTGACCCCCAGGGTAACGCCACCAGCGGGCTTGGCATAAGCAAGCGCAACACCGCAAATTCGGTTTACGATCTGTTTATACGCAGGTGTTCCGCAAAAGAGGCACTGCAAAAAACCCGCTTTGACAATCTGTACGTTATCCCCTCGGGCATGAACCTGGTTGGGGCTGAAATTGAGCTTGTGGATGAAGAGCGACGAGAGTTTAGGCTTAAGGACGCCCTTGCAGAGCTTAGAGAAGAGTTTGATTATATTATTATAGACAGCCCACCCTCCCTTGGGCTTATTACCATAAATGCGCTTACCGCCGCCGACGGGGTGGTGGTTCCCCTGCTTTGTGAGTATTACTCTTTGGAAGGGCTTAGTCAGCTTACCCAAACGGTAAAGCAGATACAAAAGCGCTACAACCCCGGGCTGTGCCTGCTGGGCGTGCTTATAAATATGTATGACGGCAGACTTAACCTGACCCTGCAGGTTATTAGCGAGATTAAAAAATATTTTGGCGACAAGCTGTTTAAGGTGCCGGTTCCCAGGAACGTAAGGCTTAGCGAGGCACCCAGCTATGGCGAGCCCATAAATATTTACGACAGACGCTCTAAGGGCGCTACCGCCTACGAGGGCATTGCGGCAGAGCTTGCCGAAAGATGCGGAGGTGTCTATGGCAGTTAAAAGAAAAGGCTTGGGCAGAGGGTTGGACGCCCTTTTGTCCGACAACCATATAGAGCAGGAAAAATCGGAAAACGCAGGCGTTACCCTACTTAGGGTAATGGATATTGAGCCAAACCCCAAGCAGGCACGCCGCAATTTTGAGCGTGAACAGCTTGAAGAGCTGGCAGAGTCTATCAAGCGCCACGGCATACTGCAGCCCATAGTGGTACGCAGCAAGCCCAACGGGTTTTACGAGATAATCGCAGGTGAGCGCCGCTGGCGTGCCTGCAAGCTTTTGGGACTTACAGAAGTACCCGTTATTGTAAAAGAGGTTTCTGAAGGGGATGCGGCAGAGCTTTCTTTAATAGAAAACCTGCAAAGGGAAAACCTAAACCCCGTGGAAGAAGCAAACGGATACAAGGCACTTACCGAGACCTACGGCCTTACCCAGGAGGAGGCTGCGGCAAGGGTTGGCAAGTCCCGCACGGCGGTTGCAAACGTAATGCGTATACTTAAGCTGCCTGCATCGGTGCTTTTGCTGGTGGAAAACGGCGAGCTTAGCTACGGCCACGCAAGGACGCTGCTGCCCCTTTGCGACAAGCTATCGGAGGCAGAGCTTCTTGAAAAAGCCCGTTTTGTGGTTAAAGAGGGGCTTTCCGTAAGGGATACGGAAAAGCTGGTTAAACTTATATTGGAAGCCCCCGTGCCCAAGGAGAAGGACAAGGTGGCGGAAAGTTATTACAAGCAGCTTGAAAGACGCATTTCCGAAGCCATGGGCAGAAAGGTCGCCATAAGCCGTGACGGCAAAGGCGGCGGCAAGCTGGCGCTGGCTTACTCCGGTACGGAGGATTTGGAAGCGCTGCTTAAAAACCTTTGCGGCAAAAACTTTTTTGAAGAAACAGAATAAATTTAAGGAGAATATAAAATGCTTGATATTAAATTTTTAAGAGAAAATCCCGATATAGTTAAACAAAACATAAAAAACAAGTTTCAGGACAGTAAGCTTCCCTTGGTTGACGAGGTAATCGAGCTGGACAAGCGTTTGCGTGCAATAAAGCAAGAGGTTGAAGCGCTTCGTGCAGAACGCAACAAGGCAAGCAAGCAGATAGGCGCCCTTATGGGTCAGGGCAAGAAGGAAGAAGCCGAGGCTTTGAAGGCAGAGATTGCCGCAAAGGGTATGCGCACTGCAGAGCTTGACGCAGAAGAGAAGGAAACCGAGGAAAAAGTTAGGGATATTATGATGCGCATCCCCAACATTATCGACCCCTCTGTTCCCATCGGCAAGGATGACAGCGAAAACGTAGAGGTTAAGCGTTACGGCGAGCCCGTAGTGCCCGAATTTGAAATACCCTACCATGCCGAAATTATGGAACGCTTTAACGGTCTTGACCTTGACAGCGCAAGAAGAGTAGCAGGCAACGGCTTTTACTATCATATGGGCGATATTGCAAGATTGCACTCTGCAGTTATCAGCTACGCCCGTGACTTTATGATAGATCGCGGCTTTACCTATTGTATCCCCCCTTATATGATAAGAAGCAACGTTGTTTCCGGCGTTATGAGCTTTGCCGAAATGGACAGCATGATGTATAAAATAGAGGGCGAGGATCTGTTCCTTATAGGTACCAGCGAGCATTCTATGATCGGTAAGTTTATTGATACCATCCTGCCCGAAAGCAGTTTGCCCCAGACCCTTACCAGCTACAGCCCCTGTTTCCGCAAGGAAAAGGGTGCCCACGGTATTGAGGAAAGAGGCGTTTACAGAATACACCAGTTTGAAAAGCAGGAAATGATAGTTGTTTGTAAGCCCGAGGATAGCATGGAGTGGTTTGACAAGCTTTGGCAGAACACCGTTGATTTGTTCCGCAGCCTTGATATTCCCGTTCGCACCCTTGAGTGCTGCAGCGGCGACCTTGCCGACCTTAAGGTTAAAAGCGTGGACGTTGAAGCTTGGTCCCCCAGACAGAAGAAGTATTTTGAGGTTGGCAGCTGCTCTAACCTTGGTGACGCTCAGGCAAGACGTCTTAAGATAAGAGTAGACGGTGACGGCAAGAAGTACTATGCCCACACCCTTAACAACACGGTTGTTGCTCCGCCCCGTATGCTTATTGCATTTTTGGAAAACAACCTGCGCGCAGACGGCAGCGTAGCTATCCCCGAAGCACTTAGACCTTATATGGGCGGTAAGGAAGAGATTCGCTAAGCCCCCATTTTCGGAGGAAAAACAGTTTTGAACATTTTAGGCATAACCTCTGCCGAAACCTTGATTTGGTGCGTTGCCATAGGTGCCGCACTGGCAAGCGTTTACGCTTTTTATACCAAAAGCGTTATCGGCAAAATCATACGCAGGCTTGACAGCGCAAAGGCATATACCAAGGAAAGCGCAAAAACCTTGGATGAGCTGGGCTGTAACAGCTTTTTGTGCCGCTTTGCCCTTAGGGAAGGCTCCCTGCAGGACGGTGCCGTTTCTTCAATGGAGGACGGTAAGTTCTTTATGCTGGAAGCACAAAGAGAAAAACTGCTTGCAAAATGCGGTACCACGGATACCTCTGCCCTCAGCTTGGGCTTGGTTTTGTTGGTAATAGCCGTAATAGGCGCAATTGCTGCCGCCGTGTACCCCTCTGTTGCAGGGCTTTTGGGTGGCTTGTTTAACTGACGGTAAAGGAAAGGAAGGCATACAATGGCAAAAAGAGGCAGACGAGGCGTTAATCCAATATATATGGTTATAATATGCTCTTTGGCATTGGTGCTTATAACCGTTGTGGTGGTACTCCTTTTGGGCTACAGGTACACATCCGAAAACGGCATAAAGTTCCTTGGCAAGGTAAAGGACGGACAGCCTTTGGTGGGCTCCCTTAACTACCCCGGTGATAACGACGGCGACCTGGACAAGGCAAACAACACTATTTATTTTGATAACGGTGACGTTTATACCGGCGATATTGATTATCTTACCCGTGACGGCTACGGCATAATGGTTTACGCCAACGGTGACCGCTACGAGGGCGAATGGGAAAACGACGTTATTAACGGCGAAGGCAAGTTTTATTACACCAACGGCGACGAGTATATAGGTCAGTTTAAAAACGGCGTTCCCCACGGCAACGGCGTGGTTAAGCTTAATGACGGCGATATATACGCAGGCGATTACAAAGACGGTATGTACCACGGAGAGGGCATATACACCTGGGCAAACGGTGACGTTTACGACGGTGAGTACGTCAACGGCGCTAAGGAAGGCTATGGCGAGCTTACCCTGATAAGCGGCGAAAAATACAAGGGCAACTGGAAGAGTGATAAGAGAGAAGGCGCCGGCGGCGAGCTGTTTTATCAAAACGGCGACCAATACTTTGGCCCCTTTATAAACAACCTGCCCGATACCCGTGCCCGTAACGAGGACGGCTCCCTTGCGGTTTTGGAAAACGGCAAATACCGCCACGATACCTACGGTATGTACTTCTACGCCGATGGCAGAAGCTACACCGGCTATTTTGAGGAAGGTAAAATCGTTACCGTTGATGGCGACCTTATAGAGAACACTACGCCGGAATATATGGTTCCTCAGGAAAGCTCAGAAGCACAGTAAATTACAAAAGGCTGTAAAGAAACTAAGTCGGAGGCCAAG
>JAZUNS010000052.1:0-20468 GCA_045604285.1 Eubacteriales bacterium | reverse complement strand
CTCGGTTATGCCGTAGGGGGTAAACACACCCTGGGCTATGGCGGTGCCTGCGCTTAGGGTTACAGACCTGTCACCCGGGTTTACAAGCTTTATCATTATATGCCCCTCGTTATCCGAAAAGCAGTAGTCGCCGTCTATAACGCCAACGGTGTTGGCAAGCCGTATGCCCAGCTTAAAGCCCAGCCCGCTGCGGGGATATATCATAAGCACCCAGCCCGCCTGCATAAAGGCACGTATGCCCGTTTTAACAACGGCGCTGCCGCCTGCGGGCAAAAAAACGTCGTATGGGGCAAAAAAATCATACCCTGCCGAGTGTGCCGTGGCACGCCTTGGCAGGCGGATGTCGCCGTAGCTTTCCTCGGCGTTTTCGCCCAGGTCTTTTATATATTGCTTAAGGCTTATTTTTTTAAAAGCCGCAATTCTGTTCACGGTTACACACCTCCTATTTTGCATACTGATTTTAACACCCAAGGCCCCCTTTTGTCAATACAGCAAAGGCTTGACAAACAGCTTAAAATATATATAATGATAATTACAGGGCTGTTTGTGCCTTGGCGTATGTGTCAGCGTTTTATTGAAAGGTCGGGTATTACCCATGTTTAAAAGATTAATTTGCGGCTTATTTGTTATACTTATGCTTGTGGCATCGGTGCCTTTTGTTACCGTTTCCGCCGCATCCTCTTACGCCACGGCGGAGGAGATGGCGGCAAAATCTCGGGCGCTGACCTTCTCGGGCACATTGATGGATATCAATTATCGCCGATACGATTCTCCCTCCTATGACAGTAAGGACGATACCGTAAAGTCTATACTTATCGTGTATTTTCACGATAGCGACGGCAAGGGCAGCGATAACCTTGCCCAGCTTAAGGAAGGCAGCCTGCTTAGCTATCTTATGTCCTCTGCAACGGAAGCTAAAATGAAGGACTACAGATACGTGGTTATAGCTCCCCAATGCCCCGAAGGGCAAAGCTGGACGGGGGCTACCGGTAAGGATTATACCTTTAACTCTGCCTCTACTACCATCATGGCGGCAGTTAAAGAGCTGGTGGGCGAAATGGACGCCACCAATATTTTGTTTAGTGACCGTGTAGTGGTTATGGGCTCCGGGGACGGTGCCACAGCCGCCTACGATTATATTACCAGATACCCCACCAACGTATCCCGCATGCTTTCCGTCGGCGGCTTTTGCGACCCCCAAGCCCTTGCCACTAAGGAAAGGCTGCAGGATAAGGCGTTAAGGATAATTGCCCCCAGGGGTGACCAGTATGCCGTAGTAAATGCAAAGGCACTTAAAGCCCAGTATGAAGAGGCAGGCATAAACGGTTATTTTGAACACTACGAATACGAAGGCAGCCTTGCCAACGCCGTTAGCGAAGCTGTCAAGTTTGAAGAGCCCTCTGTGGCTGATTGGGCTGTTTCCGAAAACTACGGCTCTCAAAAGTTCCATGTAAGCTGCCACGCAGATAAGGGCGGCTCGGTTACCCCCACAAGCACGCAGATAGGCTATAACGGCAGCGTTTCGGTTTTGATAAGGCAGGGCGACGGCTACGCCCTCAGCGGCGCCACCATTAACGGCGAGCCCGTGGATCTTTCCCAAATTAAAAAGACCGGCGCCACCATGTACAGCTATACCATCAAGGGGATCAAAAAGGATACAAACCTTTACGTCAATTTCGTTCCCGTGGCAACCGATACTATAAAGTACAACACAGTAGTCAGCAGAATAATAAAATGGTCGGGCATACTTGCGGGTGTGTTTGCCCTGCTGGCGGCGGCGGTGTTCGGCGCAAGCTTTATTATCGGCAAGCCCCTTGCCAAAAAGAAATAAAATAACATGAAAAGATTTTTACAGCTTGCTTTGTTCCTTGGGGCGGTACTTGTCTGCCTAAACGGTTGTACTTATCTAATCGGCGACACCGTAAGCGGCGAAAGCCACGGCGTTACAGCGGACGACGCTTCCTCGCAGGAGGAAAGCGCTGCGGCTTCCTCTGCAGAGACTACCGAGGAATCGGAAAGCGCCCAGGTAAAAGCCCTTTACCAAGCGGCAACCGAGCTTTTATTGCTTGATAAGCAGGTTATTGATATTTTTGCAAACCTTGCCCCTGCGGAATACGCCGTGGACCTATCGATGGAGGATTACGGCTACCGTGTGGGTGACACCTATTATAAGCTTAGGGACGATTGCCCCTATGCCGACTATTCTGCTCTTCAGCAGCTTCTTGCCCTTACCTACGGGGCGGAAAGCGGCGTGGCAGAAAAATATTTAAACGGTTTTCCTACCTACGGCTACCCCGTTTTCCGTAGCGATTATGAGGGTAAAGCCCAGTTTTGCTGTCAATACGATGCCGAGTTTTATATATACCCCCGGGATGCCGAGCTGCGCTTTACGGGCGCAACCGAGGGCGGCTACGGCTTTGTTTACACCTACGGGGCAGACAGCTACGCTTTTGAGATTACCGCAACCCCCGAAGGCTACCGTCTTAACAACAGCCTGCTGTTTATTGCAGAGGCGGCGGCTATTGCCGCAGGCGGGTCGGATACCATATCCGAAAATATAGGCAGCGCCAAGGTACTAAAGGGCAACTGCCTGTGGGTAAACGTGTTTGTCGGCTGCTTTGACAGCAGTTGGGACGAGGCAAGCCGTGCCGACGTTAAAGAAATGGTGACCGAGGCAGGGGATTATATAGTTACCCAGGGTCAAAACTACGGCGTTACAGACCTTTGCTTTGAATATTTGTGGACGGATACAAGGCTTGATATTTCCGCACCGGATTATCTTACGGGTGCAACCTGGGCGGTGGATGCTTTTGAGGACAGCTGCTACGGCGATTTTGACGGGTTTGCCCAAAGCACCACGATCAATGCGGATTGGGACAACGTGTTTTTTATGTTCCATTTTAACTGCCACGGCAGAAGCTTTTCCATCCCCTGCGACCGCAACGTGGGCGAGGACAGCAAGTATTACTACGAAAACTGCGTGCTGTTTTACAGCCTGCCCGAGGATGGCGAGTATTTTGCCTGCCCTGCGGTGTATATGCACGAGCTGTTGCATCTTTTTGGTGCGGCTGATCTGTACAGCGGTACCGTAAGCGATAAAGGCGCCGCATTGGCAAAGCTTTATTTTGAGCATGATATAATGCTTTACGAGCCCACCGACATTACCGATTGCTATATCGGCGACCTTACCGCCAAGCTTTTGGGCTGGACGGAGGGGCTATCACCCCAGTTAAAAGACGTAATTGAAAGATAAATAATTTCTTAAAAGAAAAGAGTGATGCAAAATGAGCTTAAAGTACAAAAGAGTGTTGCTTAAGCTATCGGGCGAGGCACTTTCCGACACGGATTGTATTCTGGACGGAGAGTTTATGACAAAGGTTTGCAAGGCGATCAAGGATTGTGCCGACATGGGCGCAGAGATAGCCATTGTTATCGGCGGCGGCAACATATGGCGCGGCAGACAGGGCATAAACATTCAGCGTTCAAGAAGTGACGGTATGGGTATGCTTGCCACTCTTATCAACTCTATAGCCGTTCAGGATACCCTTATAAAGTGCGGGCTGGATGCCCACGTGCTTTCTCCTCTGCAGGTTCAGCGCCTTGCCGAGACCCACTCGCCTGAGCTGGCAAAGGATTATCTTTCCAAGGGAAGCGCGGTAATTTTTGCCTGCGGTACGGGCAACCCCTATTTTTCCACCGATACGGGTGCCATGGTAAGGGCGTTGGAGATCGAGGCGGATATAGTTTTATGTGCCAAGAATATCGACGGTATTTACGACAGCGATCCCAAGCTTAACCCCAACGCAAAGCGTTACAGCAGCATAAGCTATGACGAGGTAATAGAAAAAGACCTTAAGGCAATAGACGGCACCGCCGCCTGCATGGGTGGCGAAAACGGCATGGGTATGCTGGTATTTGCCCTTAAAGATCCCGATAACATCCGCCGCGCCCTTATGGGTGAGGACGTGGGGACCGTAGTACATCCTTAAAAGTTTTGAAATAAAAGCAGTGCAGAAAGGAAAACAGCCATGAAACTTGAACTTAAAGTTTACGAAGACAAAATGAAAAAAACCATATCCGTATATGAGGAGGACCTTGCAGGTATACGTGTCGGCAGAGCAAACGCTAAGATTTTAGAGAAGGTTTCCGTTCCTTATTACGGCGTTCCTACACCCGTTAACCAGGTTGCAGATATTAAAACCCCCGACCCCAAAACCTTGCTTATCACTCCTTGGGACCCTTCCGTTCTTAAGGCGTTGGAAAAGGCTATACAGGCTTCCGATATAGGCATTACCCCCCAAAGCGACGGTAAAAGCATTCGTCTTGCATTCCCCGCCCTTACCGAGGAACGCAGAAAAGAGCTTACCAAGCAGGTTCGTGACATGGGCGAGGATGCCAAGGTTGCCCTTCGTAACATCCGCAGAGATGCCAACGACAAGTGCAAGGAAATGAAAAAGGCAAGCGAAATGACCGAGGACGAACAGAAGATAAGCGAAAAAGAAATTCAGGACATTACCGATAAGTACATTAAAGAAGTTGACAAGGTAAGCGAAAAGAAAAAAGCCGAAATAATGGAAATTTAGTTCTGCGGTTTAATCGAGGGGGTGTCGGCAAAAAAGCCGTCACCCCCAAGTAAAATTCCCCAAGGGAGGGAAAAGCTTTGTTTGGATTTAACAAAAAGACCGAGGCAAGCCCGGCGGTATTGCCCCGTCACCTTGCCATAATTATGGACGGCAACGGCCGTTGGGCAACAAAGCGCGCCTTGCCCCGTACCGCAGGCCATAAGGTTGGCAGCGAAAATTTTGTAAAAACCGTAGATATCTGTGACAGACTTGGCATAGAATGTCTTACGGTTTACGCCTTTTCTACGGAGAATTGGCAGCGCTCTGCCGAGGAGGTAGAGGGTATACTTAAAATTATGCACGCATACATTATTAAGTACGTGCCTGAGCTTATGAAAAAAAACATAAAGCTTAGAATACTTGGCGATCTTTCTTATTTTGACGAAAAAAGCAGAACAGCTCTTGAAGAAAGCCAAAAAAAGCTTGAAAACAATACCGGCCTTACTCTTTGCATTGCATTGAGCTACGGCGGCAGGAACGAAATAAAGCAGGCGGTTGAGGCGCTTATTAAAGAGGGCGCTGCCGAGATTACTGAGGAAAGTATATCGGCACGTCTGTATACCGCCGGTTTGCCCGACCCTGACCTTGTTATACGCACCGGCGGCGAAAAGCGCATATCAAACTTTTTACTGTGGCAAAGCGCCTATGCGGAATATTATTTCTGCGATACGCTGTGGCCCGATTTTGATGAAGAAAAGCTTTTGGAGGCGATTGCCGAGTTTGGCAACCGCAAGCGCCGTTACGGCAAATAACAAAAGCGGAAAAGAGAAGTTTTTATGAAAACACGTGTTATTACCGCAATAGTTGCGCTGGCGCTGTTCGTGCCCGTGCTGGTCTTTGCCGACAGCGTGGCGTTCCCTTTGGCAATGGCACTTTTGGCGGCGGTTGCCGGGTACGAAATGGCAAGCTGCGCCTTGGGCGGCTTTAAGTGGTACGTTAATCTGCCTGCGGCAGCGTTTTGTTTTTTGGTGACCTGCTCTGCCAGAATTAATCAGTTGGCAAAGGGCTTTTTGCCCGACGGCGCATCGGTTTATTTTTGGATACTTACCCTTTTTGCGGCGTTTTTGTTTTATCTTATGTGCGTTGCTGTTTTTGCTTTCGGCAAAATCGGCGCAAGCAAGCTTTTGGCGTCCTTCGGTATGTGCGCCTTTGCCGCAATAGCCTTTTACAGCTTTGTAAAGGTGCGTGACCACGCCCATTACGATTACCTGCTTATACTTATTGCTGCATGGGCAAGTGATACCTTTGCCATCTTCGGCGGCAAGCTTTTCGGCAAAAAAAAGCTTTGCCCCAACCTTTCTCCCAAAAAGACCGTTGCAGGCATGGTAAGCGGTGTTGTCGGCGCCATGGTTGGCTTTTTGGTTTACAACATTGTAGTAAGTGTAGCCTTCGGCAGTGACGTAAACTACGTTTTGCGCCTTGCTTTGGCAATACCCGCCTCCCTTATCGCTCAGGTGGGCGACCTTACCGCCTCTGCCCTTAAGCGTGATTGCGGCATAAAGGATTACGGCAAGATCTTCCCCGGCCACGGCGGTGTGGTTGACCGTTTTGACAGCGTTATGTTCCTGTCAATAGCTACTTTTTTGTTTATATCCGGGGTAAAATATTTCTTCCCCGGCTTGGTGTAATATTATGAAACTTTGTATTCTCGGCTCTACCGGGTCAATAGGCACCCAGGCTTTGCAATCTGCCGAAAACCTCGGAATACGGGTGGGCGCTTTGGCGGCGGGCAATAACGTAAAGCTGTTAGAGCAGCAATGCCGCCGTTTTCAACCCCAATACGCCTATATAGGCGAAAAGCACTACGGCGCCCTTAAAACCGCCCTGGCGGATACGTCGGTAAAGCTTTTAACCGGTGACGATGCCCTTAACGCCTTCGGTGCCGATACTCAGTGCGACACCGTCCTTAACGCCCTTACGGGCATAAGGGGGCTGCGCCCTACGGTGGCAAGCCTTAAGGCGGGCAAAACCCTTGCCCTTGCCAATAAAGAAACCCTTGTGGCAGGCGGCAGCGTTGTAATGCCCTTGGCAAAAAAGGGCATACTGCCCGTGGATAGCGAGCATTCCGCTATTTTTCAATGTCTGCAGGGACAGCCTGCCCCCAAAAAGCTTATACTTACTGCTTCCGGCGGCCCTTTTTTCGGTAAGACCAAGGATTTTTTGCAAACCGTTACCCCTGCCGACGCCCTTAAGCACCCCAACTGGTCCATGGGCAGCAAGGTAACCATAGACAGCGCCACAATGATGAACAAAGGGCTGGAGCTTATTGAGGCAATGCATCTTTTTGGTGTATCAGAGGATAAAATCGAGGTAATAATCCATAGGGAGAGCATTATACATTCCATGGCGGTGTTTGCGGATAACGCAGTAATCGCCCAGATGGGCGTGCCGGATATGCGCCTTTGCATACAATACGCCCTTACCTATCCCCAAAGGCAGCCCTCCTTGGCGGCAGAGCTGGATTTTTCAAAGCTTGCGGGGCTTAGCTTTGCACCGCCGGATGGGGAAGCGTTCCCCTTGTTGCCCCTTGCCCGTTATGCGGCAAGGCAGGGCGGCACCGTACCCGCCGCCATGAACGGCGCTAACGAGGTGGCTGTAGAGCTGTTCCTTAAGGGTAAACTAAGCTTTACGGGTATATCTGATATAGTAGGCAAGGTCACCACGGACCATAGGTCGGTGGCAGACCCTACCATAGAGCAAATCGAACAGGCAGACGCAGAGGCAAGAGAAAAAGCCTTGGCGCTGGCGCAGGCATAACCTTTTTTATCGGAGAAGATAATGGATCTTATTTTAACCATCGTTTTAACCCTTTTAATTTTTGGCGTGCTTATAGCCATACACGAGCTGGGCCATTACCTTGTTGCCCGCTTGTTTAAGGTGGGTATAAGAGAATATTCCATAGGCATGGGGCCAAAGATACTGCAAAAACAGGGCAAGTATAATAAATTTACCCTGCGTGTCCTGCCCATAGGCGGCTACGTGGATATGGTGGGCGAGTCCTCCGACGATGACGGCAGTGACCCCGAAGATGCGGGCAAGGCCCCCCTTAACACCAAGCCTATCTGGCAGCGCATCCTTATAGTGCTGGCAGGCCCCGCCATGAACATTTTGCTGGGCCTTTTGATAATGGCAATATTGGTGCTTTTCCAAAGCAACATATACGGCACGGTTATCGAAGAGTTCGGCGCCGCCAACGTAAGCGGCAGAAACATGGTATACGTTACTCAGGACGGCAACGGCTTTGAAAAGGGCGATATAATCTTTGCGGTAGACGGCAAACTTGCCACTGCCGACGACGGTATAGAAAGCTTTGTAAAAAATAATTCCGCCTCCGCCCAGGTAATAGTTGTTCGCCGCAACAGCCAGTCCATCCTTAACGATATAAGCTTTGAGGGCGTAACGCTTTCCGACCTGCCCCTAAGCTATGACGGCGAAAAGGGCTATTTTACCCTTAGCGAGGATAAGGACGGCTTTAAGGCAGGGGATATAATATACACCCTTAACGGCACCAAAATAATCGGCACAAAATTTGCCGACGGCAAAGACGCCGCAGAAAATATAAGCGGCTTGCTTTCTACCTACAAAAACAAATGCACCGTAGGCGTGGTAAGGGATTATCAGGTGTTTATCGAGCCTGAGACCGTCACCGTAGAGCTGGATTCCTTCAGCGGCATGCCCCTTTACGTAAAGGATGGACTTTTAAAGCTTTCCGAGGACTATAAGGGCATAAGCAAAAACGGCGTTATCATAGGCGTTAACGGTGAGGAGATAGACCCCGCCAAGCATACCCCTCAATCCTTTGAGGATACCTACGGCAGCTTAAAGGGCAGTCTTACCGTAAAGTATAACTGGTACGTTAAGCTTCGCAACCCCATGGTTATTAACAACGTTGACCTTTCCACCCTTTCTTTGGCAGTAAGCGGCGCCCTTGAAGAGGGTGACGAGATATATAAGGTCGGCTCCTACCGCACCCGTGTTTACACGGATATGAGCTACGGCGTATTTAACGAGGGCATCCAGCCCACCGACGTTACCGTTATCCGTAACGGCAAAAAAACCACCGTTAACAACGTGGTGTTCTATAAGATAAGCGAGCAGGGCATTCTTTGCGGCGCAGTTGACTTTAACACCGCCGAGGAGGCAAAAACCTTCGGTACCGTGTGCTACAACGCAATGTTCCAGCCCATATCCAGCCTTACCATGACCGTTGACAGCGTGCTTCAGACCTTTACCGGCAAATACGGTATAGAGGCGTTGTCCGGCCCCGTTGGCATCGGCGAGCAGGTAGGTCAGGCAATAAAGGCAGAAAGCGGCGGCGGTGAATATCTGTTTACCCTTATGGTGCTTATCTCCCTAAGCCTTGGTATATGCAACCTTTTGCCCCTGCCCGTGCTGGATGGCGGCAGATTTGTCCTTTACGTGGTGGAGGGTATCCGCCGCAAGCCCCTTAGCCCTAAGGTAGAGCAGATAATTATGGGCATAAGCTGGGTTTTGGTAATGGGGCTTATGGTATTCGTTATGTTTAAGGATATTATCGGCTTGTTTTAATTGTTAGGAACGGTAAACGCAAAATGAGAAAATCAAAAGCAGTAACCGCAAGGGGGCTTGTTATAGGCGGCGGCGCCCCCGTAAGTATACAATCCATGCTTAACACCCCCTCCGACGATAAGGAGGCGTGCCTAAGCCAGCTTCGCTCTTTGGAAGGGTGCGGCTGTCAGGTGGTGCGCATGGCGTTTAACAGCAAGGCGGCGGCAGAAACGCTGGAATATCTTTTGCCCCGCACAAGGCTTCCGCTGGTGGCGGATATCCACTTCGACTACCGCCTGGCGCTTCTGGCGGCAGAGGTGGGGGTTTCCAAAATCCGCATCAATCCGGGCAATATCGGCTCGGAGGAGCATATTAAAAAGGTTGCCGACGTGTGCCGCAGCAAAAACATACCCATCCGCATCGGCATTAACGGCGGCAGTCTTGAAAAACGCCTGCTGGAAAAATACGGCGGCCCCACCGCACGGGCAATTGCCGAAAGTGCGGTTTACAACGCCAAGCTGTTGGAAAACTACGATTTTGGCAATATTGTGCTTTCGGTTAAAAGCAGTAACGTAAATAATATGATAGCCGCCAACCGCATCCTTGCGGAGGAGACCGAGTATCCCTTGCACCTTGGCGTAACCGAGACGGGCACGGGCAACAGCGCCCTTGTAAAAAGCGCCGTTGGCATTGGCAGCCTGCTTGTGGACGGCATTGGTGATACCGTAAGGGTCTCTCTCTCCGAACGTGTGGAGGAGGAGGTAGCGGCGGCAAAGACCATTTTGCAAAGCATAGGGCTTAGAAAAGGCATAAACCTTATATCCTGCCCCACCTGCGGCAGAACGGGCTTTGACCTTATTGCCTGCGCCAAGGAGCTTAAAGCAAGGCTTGACACCATCGAATGCGATAAAAACATAGACGTTGCCCTTATGGGCTGTGTGGTTAACGGCCCCGGCGAGGCTAAGGAAGCCCACGTAGGCGCCGCAGGCGCCGGCAGCGAGGCGGTTATTTTCCGTAAAGGGCAGGTGGTACGCCGTGTGCCCATCGAAAACATAACGGAAGAGCTTGTTTCAGAGCTTTACAGCTTGCTAAAGGAAGATACATAAGCATGAAAAGTGCATTTTTAAAGAAGTTTTCCCGCTATACCCCTACGGAAAAAGAGGGGCAAGCCCTGGAAAATCTGACGGATTTTAATATAAAAATAGATAGAGAGCAGCGCATTATAAGCGCTTCTCTCACTTTTTGCCGTTACGTTCCGCCACGGATAATTTACGGCTTAGAGGCAAACCTTAAGGCGCTTTACGGTCTTAGGGAGGTTACTTTTCGCCCCGTGTTTGCCAACGTGGCTTTTGAAGAAAAGCACGCACCGGGGCTTATAGACGTTTTTTCCCGCTTTGACGGGGAGGGTGTAGCTGAGGGTAATTTTGACGGCTGCGCCTTTTCTCTTAACGGCGAAAAGCTGGTAATAAAGCTTAGAAAAGGGCTTGACCCTTCCTACCTTTACCGTGTGGGTGCAGACCGCTTTTTTGAGGAGTGCATCGCCGCCCAGTTTTCAAACAGCGTAAAGGTCAGCTTCTCCGGCAGTGCCGACTACGTTTTTCAAACCGCAGAGGCGGACGCTTTAGAGAAAGAGGCGTCCCAAAGACTGCGTGAGTATCAGGCAAAGCAGCAGGAGAAGGAAGCGGCAGAGGCGGCACTTATCAAGCGCCGTGAGGAGGCTAAGGAAAGCCCCAAGGACAGCTCTGTAGACGGCGGCGCCGTGGATAAGCAAGCCCACGCAGACGAGGGGGGCGAGTTTTACACCTGCGGCAAGATAACCTTTGACCTGCGTGACAAAGCTTTGCTTTGCGGCAGACCCACCGCCGCAGCGCCCGTGCCTATCGCCGCCCTGGAAAAGGAAAGAAAAAACACCGTCTGCGGCGAGGTTTTTCTTGTGGAAAGCAAAAAGAACCGTGACGGCACCAAAATCAACTACAAAATCTACATAACCGACCTGTCCTCTTCGGTAATGCTTAGAATATCCGACGAGATAGACGGTCAAATCAAGGGCATTAAAAAAAGACAATGCCTGCTGGTGGAGGGTAAATATACCTTCGACCCCTACGAGGAGGAGTATATCCTAAGGGCAAACGCAATAAGCCGCATTAAGCGCACCGTGCGTATGGATACCCACCCCACTCCCCGTGTAGAGTTGCATTTGCATACAAATATGTCTGCCTCCGACGCCCTTTGTGATGCAGCAGACGTTATCTCCGTTGCCGAGCGTTGGAATATGCCCGCAATAGCCGTTACCGACCACGGCAACGCCCAGTCCTACCCCATGCTTATGAATGCCAGCACCAAAAAAAGGGGCGGGCCTTCCCCCGTTAAGCCCATCTACGGTATGGAGGGGTACCTGGTTGACGATACCGCCAGGGCGATTTTCGGCTATACCGAGGAATACAACGTACCCTTGGCAGAGGGCGAGTTTATCGTTTTTGATATAGAAACCACCGGCCTTTCCACCGCCGCCTGCGGCATAACTCAGATAGGTGCGGTGCTTTATAAGGGCGGGCAGGTGTTAGAGGAGTTTGAAACCTTTGTAAACCCCGGTATGCCTATCCCCGAGGAAATAACCCGCCTTACGGGCATCAGCGACGATACCGTAAAGGGCGCCCCCACGGAAAAAGAAGCAGTGGGCGCATTCCTTGAGTTTTGCGGCAGCAGAATGCTTATTGCCCACAACGCCTCCTTCGATACCTCCTTTATCCGCAAGGTTGCCAACCGTGACGGGCTGGAGTTTAACAACCCGTATTTGGATACGGTGTCCTTGTCACGCTACGTTAATTCCGAGCTTAGCCGCCACAAGCTTAACCTGCTGGCGGAATATTTTAACCTGGGCGAGTTTGACCACCACCGTGCCACCGACGATACTAAAATGCTGGCGGCTATCTTTGCCTGCATGGTGGAAAAGCTTAAAAAGCAGGGCGTGTACACCGTTGGCGAAATGCTGGACGCCATGAGTGGCTCTTCCGACCCAAAAAAGATAAAGGACGTTTACCACATATCCATTTTGGTAAAGAACAAAACGGGGCTTAAAAACCTTTACAAAATAATAAGCAGCTCTTATTTGGATTCTTATTTCCGTGTACCCCGTATACCCAAAACCCTTCTTACCCAGCACAGAGACGGGCTTATTATAGGCTCTGCCTGCGAAAGGGGCGAGCTTTACCGTGCCGTGCTGGAGGGTAAAAAGTACGGCGACCAGCTTAAAATAGCAGATTTTTACGATTATTTTGAGATAATGCCCAACTGCAACAACGCCTTCCTTATCGAATCGGGCGAGGTCCGTGACGAGGCGGCGCTGTGCGATATAAACCGCAAGATCGTTGCCATCGGCGCCAAGCAAAACAAGCCCGTTTGTGCCACCGGTGACGTGCATTTTATTAACCCCGAGGACGAAATCTACCGAAAGGTAATGCTTTGGGTAAAGAAAATGAAGGGCGCCGATAACGACGTGGGTCTGTATCTGCGCACCACCGACGAGATGCTGGAGGAGTTTGCCTATCTGGGCAAAGAGACCGCCTTTGACGTGGTAGTTACCAACACCCGCAAGATTGCCGATATGATAGAGACAATCTTGCCCATCCCCGACGGTCAGTACACCCCCGAGCTGCCCGGTGCAGCGCAGGAGCTGGAGCGCCTTTGTTATACCGAGGCGGAAAACCGCTTTGGATCTCCCTTGCCGGAGGTTGTCAGCACCCGTCTTGAAAAAGAGCTTAACTCTATAGTAGAGCACGGCTTTGCCTCCCTTTACATGATAGCGGTAAAGCTGGTTAAAAACAGCGAGGAAAACGGCTATCTGGTAGGCTCAAGAGGCTCTGTAGGCTCCTCGGTGGTAGCCTCTCTTTCGGGCATATCCGAGGTAGATCCTTTCCCGCCCCATTACCGTTGTCCCAAGTGCAAAAAAAGCATTTTCTTCCTGGATGGCAGCGTGGGCAGCGGCTTTGACCTGCCCGATAAGGACTGCCCCGATTGCGGCACAAAAATGCACAATGACGGCCACGATATCCCCTTCGAGACCTTCTTGGGCTTTAAGGGCGATAAAGCGCCCGATATAGACCTTAATTTCAGCGGCGAAATTCAGGGCAAGTCCCATAAATACACCGAAGAGCTTTTCGGTGCAGAAAACATATTCCGTGCGGGTACGGTTTCCGGTATAGCGGAAAAAACCGCCTTCGGCTACGCCAAAAAGTACGCCGAGGAGCATGAAAAAAACCTATCCAAAGCGGAAATATCCCGCCTTGCCGCAGGCTGTACCGGCGTTAAGCGCACTACGGGTCAGCACCCCGGCGGCATAGTGGTTATCCCCAAGGAGTATCAGATATACGATTTTACCGCTGTACAGTACCCTGCCGAAAAAGAGGCAAGCGGCGTGGTTACCACCCACTTTGCATTTGAATTTCTGCACGATACCCTCCTTAAGCTGGATATGCTGGGGCACGACGTTCCCACCATCTACCGCAAGCTTACGGACTATACGGGCATAGACGTGCGCACCGTCCCCATGAACGACCGCAAGGTTATGGACCTGTTTCTCTCCACGAAATCTCTGGGCGTAAGCCCCGAGACCATCGGCAGCGAAACCGGCACCTACGGTATGCCGGAGTGCGGCACCCCCTACGTGCGTAAAATGCTTAGCGTTGCCCGCCCCAAGTATTTTTCCGACCTGCTGCAGATATCGGGTCTTTCCCACGGTACGGGCATTTGGCTGGGCAACGGCGAGGACCTTATAAACAACGGCACCTGCACCATATCCGAAATTATCGGTACCCGTGACAGCATAATGCTGTACCTTATACAAAAGGGCGTTAACTACCAAAGCGCCTTTAAGATAATGGAGGACGTGCGTAAGGGCAAGGGCGTAAAGCCCGAGTATGAGGAGGAGATGCTGGCGGCAAACGTGCCGCGGTGGTATATCGACTCCTGCAATAAAATAGAGTACATGTTCCCCAAAGCCCATGCGGCGGCGTATATGATAGCGGCGTTGCGCCTGGGCTGGTTTAAGGTGCATCGCCCGTTAGAGTTTTATGCGGCGTATTTCACCGTAAAGCAAACGGGCTTTGACGCAGAGCTGATGCTTGATAAGCAAAGCTCTGACAAAGCAAGGGCAGAGCTTGAAGCCCTGGTTTCCCCTACGGCTAAGGAGGAGGATACCCTGTCCATCCTTTATCTGGTTATAGAGATGCAGGCAAGGGGAATAGAGTTTTTGCCGGTGGACGTGTTTAAAAGCGCAGCCTTTGCCTTTGTGCCGGAAAACGGCAAGATACGCTTGCCCTTGTCCTCCCTTAACGGCCTTGGCGAGACGGCGGCAGAAAACATCCACAAGGCAATCCACGAGGACGGCGTTTCCACCTTGGAGGAGCTTAAGCGCAAAGCAAGCCTTACCAAAACCGTGGTAGAGGTGTTAAAAAAGAACGGTGCGGTGGATTCCCTGCCGGAATCCGACCAGATAACCCTGTTTTAATATGGAAAAAGTTTATTTATACAAAGCCGCCGATTACAGCGAGGGGACTATGTCTGCCTTGATAAAATCGGTATTTGCGCCCTACGGCGGCGCGGCGGCGTTTATGGGCGACAAAAAGCGTGTGCTTATTAAGCCCAACCTTGTAACAAAAAACGGAATAGAAAGCGGCGCAACCACCCACCCCGCCATGCTGCGGGCCTTGTGCTTGGAGCTGATTTCCGCAGGGGCGGAGGTTTGCGTGGCGGAAAGCCACGGCGGCACCTATACCGACCTTTCCGTAAAGTCGCAATTTACAGCCTGCGGCGTTACCGATGCCCTTAAAGACCTGCCCGTAAAGCTTTGTACTGCGGCAGAAAGCGTAACGGTAGCCGTTCCCAAGGGCACCCGCATAAAAAGCGTAGAGCTGCTTAAGCCCATAGCAGAGGCAGAGCTTATCATAAACCTTTGCAAAATAAAGACCCACGCCCTTACCATGTATTCGGGCGCGGCAAAAAATACCTTCGGTGCGGTACCGGGGCTTCGTAAGTTCGAGCTGCACGCAAGGTTTCCCGATATCGGCGATTTTGTTGCTATGCTTAACGACCTGCACCTTGCACTGCCCGTGGCGCTTAATATTGCCGACGGCATTTTGGGCATGGAGGGCAACGGCCCCACCGCAGGCACAAGCCGAGCCTTTGGCTTTGTGGCGGTATCGACTAACGCTTTTCTTTGCGATAAGGTATGTGCCCGTCTGTTGGGGCTTAATTGTCCGGACGTACCCCAGCTTGCGGATGCAATAGGGCGGGGGCTATGTCCCGAAAAAACAGACTGCAGCCTTACCAACCTTTCAAACGAGGAGTTTGAAGGGCTTAGGATACAAAACCTAATAAAGCCCGATACCCACCCCAAGGGCAAGGTTTCTCCTATCGCACGTTTGCAAAAAATGGGCGGCGGCAGGGTAATAAAGCTGTTTAAGCCACGCCCCAAGATAAACCGTAAGGTTTGCGTGGGCTGCGGCAAATGTGCCGAGTATTGCCCCGTTAAGACCATAGAGATGAAAAAAGGCAAGCCCAAAATACACCGCGGGGCTTGTATTTCCTGCTTCTGCTGTCAGGAGCTTTGCCCCCTTAAGGCGGTTTATATCAAAACCAACAGGATATTAAAGTTATGATTACCGAAAAAGCCTATGCAAAACTTAATTTATGCCTTTCCGTAGGCGGTCGGCTGCCAAACGGATACCACACCGTAAAAAGCCTTATGCAAACCGTAAGCCTGTACGACAGCGTAAGCCTTGCACCTGCAAAGGAAATAAGCCTTAGCTGTGTGGGGCAGGAGCTTTCCTGCGGGGAGGATAACCTTGCCCACAGGGCGGCGGTGGCGTTTTTTGAATACAGCGGCATCAGCGGCGGCGTAAGCATCGGGCTTGAAAAACGCATTCCCCGGGGCGCAGGCCTCGGCGGCGGCAGTGCCGATGGTGCGGCGGTGCTTAGGGGGCTTAATAAGCTTTACGGCACCCGCTACGGTACCGAGGAGCTTTGCAATATCGGTAGCGCTTTGGGTGCCGATGTTCCCTTTTGCGTTATGGGGGGCAGCGCCGTGGCAACCCACGTGGGTACGGTTCTTAAGCCCGCCACCCACAACGTGCTTAACTTTGTTTTGCTTTTCGGTAAGGAAAGCCTTTCCACCCCGGAAATGTACCGTGCGCTGGACAGCGGCGAAAATTGTTACCCCTCTGCCGATGACTTTTTAAAGCTGTGGGCACAGGGCGTCCCCTACGCAGCCTTCGGCTACGGCGGCAACAGCTTTTACCCCTTGGCGGCATTGCGGGACAGCACTGTAGACGCCAACGTAAAAGCCCTTAAGGCGGCAGGCGCCGTGTACGCCTCCATAAGCGGCAAGGGGCCTACGGTCTTCGGCGTGTTTAAAGAGCTTTCGGCAGCACAGTCGGCGGCAAAAGCTCTTGGCGGCATTGCCGTAAACAGCGTAATTATTGAATAATCTGCGGGTACCCCGTCAATACTCCAAACAGAGGAGGGCGGGGGCGTAACCATACATAAAACCCCGCTGTATATAAAATGAAAAAACAAAAGCTTACCCTTAGTGCAATTGCCTTATGTCTTGCCTTGTGCATTGTAACGGTTTTGCTGTGCGACCTTGTTTTGCCCGGCACCGAGGCGCAGGTTTACGACAGCCTTATAAGGCTGCACGTCCTTGCCAATTCCGATAGTGCCGAGGACCAGGCAATAAAGCTTAAAGTGCGGGATGCCATCCTTGCCGCCGAGGTTTTCGGTAACGCAGAGGATATCGGTGCGGCAGAGGCGCAAAGCCTTGCGGCAGCGGAAAGCGCCTTGGATATAGCCAACGCCGTCCTTGCAGCGGAGGGCGCAGACTATAGGGCAAGCCTTACCTACGGGGAGGAAATCTACCCCACAAGGCAGTACGGCGATATTAGCCTGCCCGCAGGTACCTACAAATCCCTAAGGATAGTCCTTGGGACGGGTGAAGGTCAAAATTGGTGGTGCGTGCTGTTCCCGCCCTTGTGCATGGGCAGTGCAGAGCTTAACGCATCGGGCATGGAAAGCGGCGCTTTACGTGTGTTTAAAAGGGGCAACACCCGCTATAAATTTAAGTTTAAGCTTTTAGAGATGTTTTCCTGAACAATCGGGAGGTAAAAGGATGTTATACAGAATTTTCGGCCGTGCGGGAAGCGGAAAAACCCAATATATGATAAGCTGTCTTAAAGAAATGCAGTCCACGGGGGTGGACTGTCTTTTTTTAGTGCCGGAGCAGCAAAGCGTTGATACCGAACTGCTGTTAGAGGCCTGCGGGGCAACTGCCTTGGGGACCGAGGTGCTTAACTTTCAGCGCTTGCCCAACCACGTTTTCAGAAAACTTGGGGGGCTTGTCTCTCGGGACGTGGACGCCTTGGGCAAGCTTGTGCTTGTGCGCCGTGCCGTGTGGGAGCTTGGCAACAGCCTTAAGCTTTATCAAAACCCGTCGGGCGCCACCGTGGCAGAGCTTGCCGATACCGTAACCGCCCTTAAAAGGCTGGGCATAACCCCCGGCGCATTAAAGGCGACGGCAGAAAAGCTTAAATACGGTAATGACCGTGGGTTAAAATCCAAGCTGTACGAGCTTGTGCAAATATACGGCAAATATGCCCAACTTTTGGGCAACGACAAATGCGACGATGCCGACGGGCTTGTGCGCCTTGCCGCCTTGCTTAAGGAAAAGGACTTTTTTGCCAACACCGCCGTGTTTATCGACGGCATATACACCTATACCCCCGCCCAGTACGAAATAATAGGGCTTATCGCCCAAAGTGCGCCCTGCCTTTATATAAGCTTTTTGGCAGACGAGGACGAAACGGGCATCTTTAACGATACCTGCGCCTGCGCAAGGCGTGTAAAGGATATTTGCGCCACCTCGGTAACGGACGTATTTATGCCCGAAAACCGCCGTGCCGAGGAGGATGCGCTGTTATATTGCGAATCAAAGCTTTGGCAGTCTGCGCCCCCCTACGGCAAAAGGGCGGATTGCATATCCCTTGCCGCCTGCAAGGACAGATATGACGAGTCGCTCCGTGCGGCAGCGGAGATATACGCTCTTAAAGAAAAGGGCTACCGCTTTGATAACATAGCCATAGCCTGCCGCCACCCCGAAAGCTACAGCGGCGTTTTGGATGCCGTTTTGGAAAAGTACGGCATACCCTTCTATTTCGCCTCAAAAGATTCGGCGGCAACAAAGCCTCTGGGCGCCTTTATCATGGGGCTTTTGGATATGGCGGCGGAAAAAACGCCCCTTTGGGCTGTTAAAAAGTATTTAAAAAGCACCTTCTCTTTGCTTAGCGAAAGAGAAACCGACGAGATATTGCACTACGGCGAAAGCTGGCATCTTAGCGGAAAGGCGTGGACGGCAGACAAGGATTGGCTTATGAACCCTTCCGGGTATACCGACAGATTCACCCCCGCCGACGAGGCATTGCTTCGCAGAATAAACGGGGCAAGGGCAACCTTTGCCGCCTCGGTTGCCCCCGTGCTGGAGGGGCTTAGAGCAAAGGACCTTACCGTTGGCGCAGGCGTAAAGCTTATCTACGCCCACCTTAAGGAATGCGGTGCGGCGGCAAAGCTTGCGGCGGCGGCGGAAAAGCTTGCCCGTATGGGCGATGCGGACGGCGGCGCAAAGACCGCCTCTCTTTGGGGCGTTACCGTGGATATTTTGGACAGACTTTACGAGCTGGCAGGGGATATGCCCATTGACGCCGGGGGCTTGGGTGCAATAATATCCGCCATGCTGGAGGGCAGCAGTATCGGCGCCATACCCTCCTATACCGACGCCGTAAGTATAGGCGACGCCCGCCTTATGCGTAGCGACGGTATAAAAGCAATGATAATTTTAGGGGTCAACGAGGGCGAGTTCCCCTCAATGCCTCAAAAAAGCGGCATTTTCAGCAGCAAGGAAAGCGCCACCCTTGAGTCCGAGGGGATAGAGCTGTTGCCCGGCACCGATAAGGCAATAGACCAGGAAAGATTTTTCTTTTACGTGTGTACCGCTGCCCCCTCCCGGTATCTTTCGGTCAGCTACGTCCAAGGGGACGGCGGCAGGCCGTCACCTGCTTTTTCCGTGCTTAGCGCTCTTTTCCCTCACAACGAGGTAAAGGTTTTCGGAAAAGATGAAAGAGACTATATGTTCTGTGCCAAAGCCGCAGAGGACGTTTATCCCTATTTAAAAAACGCTGCCCTTAAGGCGGCACTCGGGCGGCATCTTAATGCCATGGGCATAGCAAGCGCAGGGGCAGGTGCGCCGCCCTTGCAGGATTCCACCGCCTACGTAAACGAAAAAAACGTAAAAACCTTGTGGCTGTCCTACTCCCGCATTGATTGCTACAACAACTGCGGCTTTAACTATCTGCTTAACTACGAGCTAAAGCTTAGGGACGACCGCCGGATAAGCTTTTCTGCCGTGGATACGGGCAGGCTTCTTCACCGCATAATGGAGGAGTATATGCAAAACCGCATGGCAAGCGGCAGCTTTGTGCCTGCCGATGGGGAAGAAACCAAGGCAGAGGTAGACGCCATAACCGAAAGCTATATGAGCTCGGTACTGCCCCAAAAGCCCTCAAAACGGTTGCTTAAGCAAACCGAAAGACTTAAAAACGTGGCGGTGTACGTGTGCAACAGTCTGTGCGACGAGTTTAACCACACAAGCTTTGTGCCTACCGGCTTTGAGGTAAGCATAGGCAACGGCGGCATCGTTCCGCCTGCCGTAATAAGCCCCAAGGGCAGGCAGGTGCAAATGCGGGGCAGTATAGACCGTGTGGACACCGCCTTTATAGACGGCAAAAAATACGTTAGGGTAGTGGACTATAAAAGCAGCAAAAAGTCCGTCACCCCCGCCATGCTGGAGCGTGGAGAGGGCATACAAATGCTGTACTATATGTATACCTATTGCGACGCCGACAGCGAGGGCGCCTTGCCCGCAGGGGTGCTGTACCGTTCCTTTCTGCTGCCGGAGAAGGGCAAGGGTGACCTTCAGCGGGGCATTGTTACCGATGACAAGCAGGTTGTAGACGCCATGGACGACCGCGGCAAAAGGGGACACCTTAGCGTAAAGGAGGCAAGCCACGAAGAGCTTGCCCTGTATAAGCAACAGATATTCGGCCATATTGCCGAAACCGCCGACCGCATAACCGATGGCGATATGTGCGTTGGCCCCTTTAAAAAGCAAAAAACCGATTGCACCTTCTGCCCCTACGGCGAGGTGTGCCGTCAAAAGCAAGAAAGCAGCTTTTTCAGCTAAGAAAGGCAGGTGACCACCGTGCAATTCACAAAATC
>JAZUNS010000051.1:0-3897 GCA_045604285.1 Eubacteriales bacterium | reverse complement strand
GAGAACTGTACAAAAGTACTGTGAGCCGAGGTTCGTTTTGAACGAAAAATTACGATAAATTGCAGAAAAGTCGGGTAGCTTTCCCGACTTTTCAACTTTTTTCGTAATTGATTTTTTATATTTTTCGTGTTCTGTGCCTTTGTCAGCGGTCTGAGGGCATCGTAGTTAAAACGATGCCCTTTAAACTTATTTATTATATAGACTAACAGATTCAATTAAGAGGCTGATATAGTCCTTATACCCTTTTTTAGATGCAATATGCTTATTCATTTCAAAAAGCATGCTGGGAGAAATTTTTCGTATTTGTTCGGGTGTCAGCTTATTCTTGTATAAATTGTCAAGGGTTACGGAATATGACATCTCAACAGAAACAATATCGTTACCTCTGGCACATATTATATCGTTCGTGTCACCCATCAAAAGTCGATTTACAGCCGCTGCACCCATCTGAGTAGCCAAAACTCTATCTCTTAAAGTAGGAGATCCGCCACGCTGAATGTATCCCAATATAGACATTCTGGATTCAATACCGGTCTCTTTCTCTATTCTGGCAACTAAATTAGGCCCATACTCCTTACCCATGCCTTCGCAAATGATAATAATAAAATTGCGTTTGCCGTTTTTACGTGCAATTTTCATCTTATTAATCAATGCGTCAATATCACAAGGGGTCTCTTTAACTATCGCAGCAATGGCACCCACAGATAAAGCAGTTTGCAAAGCAATATCGCCTGCTTCCCTACCCATAACCTCTATTACGTTGCATCGAGAATGGCTCTCGCCGGTATCACGGATTTTATCTATCAAATCAACAACGGTATTCATTGCCGTATCAAAGCCGATCGTTACGTCAGTAGCGGCAATATCATTATCTATAGTGCCGGGCACGCCAACACAGGCAATCCCTTCCTCGGAAAGGTCATAAGCGCCTCTAAAAGTACCGTCACCGCCAATGGCAACTATACCGTCAATATTCTTTGCACGGCACATATCTGCGGCGCGCTTCACACCTTCAGCAGTTTTAAACTCTTCACACCGTGCAGTATAAAGCATTGTACCGCCACGGTTTATAATATAAGAAACGTCTCGCTCCGACAAATTCAACATTTGGTCATCTAAAAGTCCTTGATAGCCGTTTAAAATACCAACAACCTCAAGATTATTAGCAAGAGCCGTCCTTGTGACCGCACGAACTGCTGCATTCATACCGGGAGCATCACCACCCGAAGTTAAAACACCGATTCTTTTAATTTCCTTCTTTGCCATAAATGTTTACCCCCAAGAATGTTTAATTAAAAGCTTAAAGCCATATCCAATATTTAGATACGCATTTAAAATTTTAATACTCGGCGGCAGGAAAAACCCTGCCGCCGAAATATACTAAAGAAAATTAATACTTAGGACGTGCAATATAGCCGGTATGCAATACTTCGTGCGCACGGTGGCTACCGGGTGCATTAAAGTATTCGTCATAAATAGCCTTAACGTCTTCGTTTTCGTGAGAAAGTCTTACAGGCAACTGTCTGTCATCTTCATAAAGCGCAGCGCCGCGAACAGCTCTGAGATCTACAAAGTTGCGTACAGAAGCAGGCTGGATGGGCTGACCGCCACCATTTACACAACCGCCGGGACAAGCCATAATCTCAATAAAGTCATAAGACTTTTCGCCGCTCTTAACAGCATCAAGAAGCTTCTTAGCATTGGAAAGACCGCTTGCAACAGCAACCTTGATTTCATTGCCTGCCAAGTTGTAGGTAGCTTCCTTTATACCTTCAACGCCTCTAACGTCCTTAAGTTCAATATCGGAAAGTTCAACGCCGAGGAACTTAATAGCAGCAGTTCTGAGAGCTGCTTCCATTACGCCGCCGGTTGCACCAAAGATAGTGCCTGCGCCGCTACCAAGACCAAAGGGCTTGTCAAATTCTTCATCGGGAAGCTGGTTGAACATGATGCCGCACTTCTTAATCATGCGCGCAAGTTCTCTGGTTGTAATAGCTGCGTCAATATCAGGAAGGCCCTTAACTGCGCTGTAATCAACTCTCTCTGCCTCAAACTTCTTAGCAGTACAAGGCATAACGCTTACAACGAAGATATCCTTAGGATCTATACCCATCTTCTCTGCATAGTATGTCTTTGCAACAGCGCCGAACATACCTTGAGGAGACTTACAGCTGGAAAGATTGGAAATCATATCGGGATGATAATGTTCACAATATTTAATCCAACCGGGAGAACAAGAAGTAATAAGAGGAAGGTTTTCCTTCTTGGTATATCTGTCAAGGAACTCTGTTGCTTCTTCCATGATGGTAAGGTCAGCAGAGAAGTTGGTATCAAATACACCATCAAAACCGAGGCGCTTAAGAGCAGATACCATCTTACCGGTAACAATAGTACCAATGGGAAGGCCGAATTCTTCACCCAAACCAACTCTGATAGAGGGAGCGGTTTGAACAACAACGTGCTTACTGGGATCGTTAAGAGCTGCAAATACCTTGTCGGTATCGTCTCTTTCAGTAAGAGCTCCGGTGGGACAAACGTTAATACACTGACCGCAAGATACGCAAGCTACTTCGCCCAAATCTGCTTCAAAAGCACAACCGATATGAGTTTTAAAGCCTCTTTCGTTGGCACCGATAACAGCTACAGACTGAAGCTTGGAGCAAACTGCGGAACAACGACGGCAAAGAATGCACTTGTTGTTATTTCTTACCATGTGAGAAGCAGAAGCATCGATATCATACTTTTCAACGGCACCGTCAAATTTACCTTCATCTTCAATGCCATATTCGCTACAAAGGGTCTGCAATTCGCAATTACCGGAACGAACGCAAGAAAGGCACTTTTTATCATGGGTAGAAAGTATCAACTGAAGAGTGGTTTTTCTGGATTCAATAACTGCGGGAGAGTTAGTGAAAACTTCAGAACCGGGTCTTAAATCAGCAACAGGGTACACACAAGAAGCAACAAGGGATCTTGCGCCCTTTACCTCAACAACGCAAATACGGCAAGCGCCGATTTCGTTAACGTCCTTGAGCCAGCAAAGAGTAGGAATGTATATACCTACAGTACGACAAGCTTCAAGAATGGTTAAATTATTGGGAACGGAATATTCTTTACCGTTAATGATTAAATTTTTCATTTCCATTATCCGTATCCTCCTATTTCTTTATTATTGCACCAAACTTACAAGTTTCGATACAAGCGCCGCACTTGATACACTTGGAAGTATCGATAGTGTGGGCCTGCTTAACTGCACCGCTGATAGCGCCAACGGGGCATTTTCTTGCACAAGCGGTACAACCTTTACATTTATCTTCGATGATAACGAAGGAAAGAAGATCCTTACATACACCGGAGGGGCACTTCTTATCAACAACGTGTGCAATATATTCGTGACGGAAGTGACGAAGAGTAGAAAGCACAGGGTTGGGGGCTGTCTGACCGAGACCGCAGAGAGAGTTGTTCTTAATGTAATAGCAAAGCTTTTCCATCTCGTCCAAATCTTCAAGCGTGCCATTGCCGGAGGTAATCTTTTCGAGCATCTCGTAAAGACGCTTGGTACCAATACGACAAGGAGTACACTTACCGCAGGATTCATCAACAGTAAATTCCAAGAAGAACTTAGCGATGTCAACCATGCAGTTGTCTTCGTCCATAACTATAAGACCGCCGGAGCCCATCATAGCGCCAAGCTCAATAAGGCTTTCATAGTCGATCGGAACGTCAAGGTATTCTGCAGGGATACAACCACCGGAAGGACCACCGGTTTGTGCAGCCTTAAACTTTTTACCGTTAGGAACGCCGCCACCGATTTCTTCAACAACAGTACGGAGAGGAGTACCGATAGGAACTTCAACAAGACCGGTGTTGTTAATCTTACCGCCAAGAGCAAACACC
>JAZUNS010000050.1:0-2830 GCA_045604285.1 Eubacteriales bacterium | reverse complement strand
ATAAATTAGAGGATATTTATGCCTTGCCTTTGCAGGTGCTTGCCATGCGCCCCGATTATAAAATGCATATTTGGCACCCCATGTATTTGCCCCCCTGGGATGCAGCTTATATATTTGTTTAAAAAAGTTTTTTTAATTTTTTTAAAATTAGGGTGAGAGTTTTTTGCACTTTGTTCGTCTTAGTTAGTGAAAGGCCCCAAAATAGGGGCTGAAGGGAGCCCTTAAAATGAACGGTGAAAGTAGCTACAACCGTTTTTTATCCGGTGACAGCAACGCCTTGGGCGAGTTGCTCGAAAAATATAACAAGGGTCTGGTCTTCTATCTTACAGGCATTCTTAAAAGCGTTTCCGTGGCAGAGGATATGGCGGCAGACGCCTTTGTTGAAATATTGGTTAAAAAACCCCGTTTAAAAACGGAGGAAGCTTTTTGCGCCTATCTTTACCGAGCGGCAAGGAATAACGCCATTGATGAGCTAAGGCGAATAAGGCGCAGAGGTGAAAGCTACGTATCGTCGGATAACGACCTTGCAGAAAGCAAGCTTTTGGAAGACGAAGTGCTGAAAAAAGAAGAAAACAAAGCCTTACATAACGCAATGAAAAAGCTTAGCGACGATTACCGAGAGGTGCTGTGTCTTGTGTATTTTGAAAATATGAGCTATGCCACGGCAGCCAAAGTTATGAGAAAAAGCGAAAAGCAAATAACCAACCTTGTCCATCGAGGGAAAGAAGCGTTAAGAAAAATTTTAGAAAAGGAGGGATACGTCTATGAGATCTAATAAAGAACAGCTTGCAGTTGTGTTAGAACGAAAAGCCGTGGCAGAAGCGGCTTTAAGAAAAAAACGCAAAATTGTCGGTTCAGTTATGTCCGTTGTGATTTGTATGTCTGTTACAGCTCTTCTTATGGTGTTTTTCCCTTCTGAGCCCGATAATATGTACGTCGATAAAATAAAACCGAGTATACACGGCGGAACCAATTCAAGCGTTTCGGATAACACGGACGACGTTCTGCCCGAACAGAGCGCAGAACAAAGCGACACCGTGTTTTCGGAAGAAGAGGCAGAAAGCTCCTGTGAGGAGACAGCGGAAGGCTCTAATGCAGAATCTGAAGAAAACAACAGCGAAAAATCCGAATACAGCTCTGCAGGTGTTCCCGACAACGACAGTCAGGAGCATTCTACGGTGGTAGATAATAATGGAACGTCAACCGAAGTTGAAGTCCCCGCCGAAAGCAGCGACGCCGAGGATGACGAAGCTACCAACGAAGAGCCTCCGGATTTTTCATGGCAGGTAAGTGAAGAAAGTGAAACGGATAAATCGGAAACAATAGATATACCTTTTGAACCTGAAGAACCGTTGCTGCCAAGTATTTCAGATGGATGCATATCGACTGATACGGCGGGAGGCGAAAGTGAAGAAGAGCCGACGGAAGAAGATTCCAACGTCGTATCGGAAGAGTCTGCTATCCCTTCCACTCCCGATTTGTCCGAGTCCCCCTGGGAAGATATTTCCGAGGATGCGGCATCACACCCGGAAGTGCCTGACTACAGCGAAGAAATGAGCGAAGTAGAAGCAAGTGAAGAAGAAAGTGAAGGCGACCCTCCTCCCATGGAAGCTCCTCCCACGGCAGGTTCCGACCCTTCGTACAATTTCCTATATGAAGGCGTAAATCATATACCGTCCAATGAGTTTTCAAAAAACTTTTTAGAGGAGCTTAAAGCTCTCGACGGCAATATAGAATACTTATCTGCCAGCGCCGACAGAAGCCATCTCGGTATTGCCCTGCAATGGATGCTTCATTTTACGAATGGATATGATAAACTCCACGCAGTAATACACATACCAGGCACTAACGGCTACTCTTCCTTTGAAAAAGCCTTAAGCGATAAGCTTGGCTTTGCAGACTTTAAAATATCCAACAGTAATTTTTCTCACGGTCAAATGGTAGATACCGATAAGTATTATTGCACCTTTACTCCCTCCACGCTATTCCTTTTTGCCAACAGCGGCATCGATTGCTACTACGTAGGCAGCGGACTGGAAAGCGTTGCCGAGATTACGCCGGAGAATAAGGCAGGCATAAGAGCATATTGTGAGCTGTACGGTGACTTTTATATAGCAGCTCCTTAAAATCAAAAACGCCCACGCAAAAAACCGAAGCTTATATCTGTGCATAACACAGAAAAAGCTTCGGTTTCATTTATTTGTTTTCGCTTTTTTCTATATATTCTTCCAATATAAGCGCTGCCGTTTCCACAAAGCGTACGCAGGGGCGAGCTTTGTAAAAAGCTTCATCCCGTTTGGTGGGGACGGGCGTATCTACCTTAATGGGAAGATTCAACAGATCTCTGCAAATTATGGTTTGGTGGACGTCGGTAAATTTCGCCGCCATCTCTTGGATAAGCTCGTAATGGGCCTGCTTTTTTGCATCGTCGTTATAATCGTATCCGTACAAAGCACCTGCAACCATAAACATGCCGCTTACTGCACCGCAAACCTCTCTAAGCTTGCCCATGCCGCCGCCAAAGGATGAGGAAAGCTTTAATGCGTAAGCTTCGTCAAGCCCGGTTTTATCGCAAAAAGCGGCAAAAACGGCTTGGGCGCAGTTGGCACCGCCTACAAACAGCTCGCAAGCTTTATCAGCGTATTTGCCCATTATTCCATACCCTTCTTTTCGATAATGTCTGTAAGCTTGTCCAGCCAATCGCCTTCAAACAGCTCTATCATTCCCTTGTCGCAGGCTGCTGCAAGCTTGGGGTCGATAGGAAGGGCAGAAACGCTTTCAATGCCGTGGGTGTTGGCGATTTGCTCAATATGGCTGTCACCAAAAATCT
>JAZUNS010000049.1:0-4123 GCA_045604285.1 Eubacteriales bacterium | reverse complement strand
CAAAGGGAGGTGTAATCCGACCCCGAAGAGCATGGCCTCCTCTCCGTGAGCTTTTGTTTTAGCAAAATACACATAATAAACCTTGGTTAGGCAAAGAAAATATTTAAAAAAACATATAGACAAAGCCTTGTTTTTTTGGTACAATGGTTTTTGAAAAATTGGAGAAGTCGGCTGTATGTTTATACGGCGGCTTTTAGTTCCTTAAATTTATATGGAGGAGATCTTGTTATGGAAGTTGGAATTAAGGAAGCTCTTGCTCTTTCCGGTCTGGGCTTCGGCATCGTTTTTGTGGTTCTTATTGTTTTAATGGCGTTTATAGCAATAATGTCTGCAATTATTCGCTCCGGCTCTAAATCCGAAAAGCCTGCAGAAGCGGCTGAGAAGGTTGAAGCAACCCCCGCACCTGCCCCCGTGGCAGCGCCTGCGCCTGTTGCTGCTGCACCTGCCGTTTCCGGTGATGCGGATATGTACGTAACTCTCGGCGGTGTAAAGCACGCCGTTTCCGTAGAGGAAAAATTGCCTCGCTTTGTTGTTACCGTTAACGGTAAAAAGCACGGCGTTGACGTTGAGTGTGCAGAGGAGGAGTAAAACAATATGAACGTACTTGAAATTCTTGGCGATCTTTGGGGCAATTCAGGTCTTTCCCAAATCTTTACAAATATTGAAAACAGCTGGCAGCCCTTGGTAATGATAGCCATCGCCTGCGTGCTTCTTTACCTTGGTATAGTTAAAAAGTTTGAGCCCTTGCTTCTTATCGGTATCGCTTTTGGTATGCTGGTTTCCAACGTATCCCTTCTTTCCGGCAACGTTGACGAGCTTGGCGTTTCCAAGGACGCCCTCTTCCATTCCGATTGGTGGACCAGCAAGGATCCCATCCAGTACGGCAAGGTGCTTAGAGAGGGTGGCTTTATCGACATCCTTTACATAGGCGTAAAGACCGGTATTTATCCCTCCCTTATCTTTATGGGTGTTGGCGCAATGACTGACTTTGGCCCCATGATAGCAAATGCAAAGAGCATGATTCTCGGTGCGGCTTCACAGCTTGGCGTTTATTTGGCGTTCCTTTTGGCAATCGTATTGGGCTTTAACGGCAACCAGGCAGCGTCCATCGGTATCATCGGCGGTGCAGACGGCCCTACCGCTATCTGGCTTACCAAATCCTTGGCACCCGAGCTTTTGGCTCCTATCGCCGTTGCTGCATATTCCTATATGGCGCTTATCCCTCTTATTCAGCCTCCCATTATGCGCCTTTTTACCACTAAGAAGGAACGCAGCGTTAAAATGGAACAGCTTCGTCCCGTTACCAAGACTGAAAAGATAGTTTTCCCCATCGCAGTTACCATCATCACCTGCTTGGTTCTCCCCTCCGTTGCATCCCTTTTGGGCTGCTTGATGTTTGGTAATCTTCTTCGTGAATGCGGCGTTACCGAACGTCTTTCCGATACCGTTCAGAACGCATTGATGAACATCGTTACCATATTCCTCAGCATCTCCGTTGGTGCTACCGCAGTAGGCAGCAACTTCCTTGCCCTTGATACCCTTAAGATAATCGCTCTCGGTCTGTTGGCGTTCTGCTTCTCCACCATGGGCGGCTTGCTCCTCGGCAAGGTTATGTACAAGGTTACCGGCGGCAAGATCAATCCCCTTATCGGCTCCGCAGGCGTTTCTGCAGTTCCCATGGCAGCCCGTGTTTCTCAGATGGAAGGCGCAAAGGCTAACCCCTCTAACTTCCTTTTGATGCACGCAATGGGTCCCAACGTTTCCGGCGTTATCGGCTCTGCGGTTGCAGCAGGCTTCCTTATGGCAGTTTTTGGCTAAACTTTAAATTAAAAGGACGGGCGTGTTATCCCCGTCCTTTTGTTAAATTAAGAAAGGTAGGCAATATATGAAAAAGTTAACGGCAATTTTGTTGGCAGTATTAATGCTTCTTTCCGTTGCGGCTTGTAACGGGCAGGAAGGCAACGATTCTTCTGTTGAAGAAAGCGCCGCATCGGTTTCCGAAAGCTCTGAGGAGGCGGTTTCCTCCGAGGAAAGCTCTGCAGAAAGCTTTGACGAAAACGGCAACTATATCCCCCGCAATTACGATGATATGCGTATAATGAAGCTTACCCAATGGGATATGAGCGACGGCATAGTAGGCGGCTCTTACAACGAAAAGAATTTCCGCAAAAGAGCAGAGAAGGCTATGAAGAATATTGCAGAGGGCGATTTTAACACCGTGCTTTTGCAAATACGTCCCTTTGCAGACAGCTATTACAAATCTCAGTATTATCCTCTTTCTTATTTCGTAACGGGCTCTTACGCAGATCAGGAGGTAGAGTACGACGCCGTTGCCATTTTCGTTGAGCTGGCACATAAGTACAATCTTTCCATCCATGCGTGGATCAACCCCATGCGCTGCATGACCCGTAACGAGATAGAGCAGATCACCGGCGACTGGGCAATTACTGATTGGTACAGCCATATGGGCGACGGCGGCGAGTACAGCGAGTATATGTTCTCCGGTACCGATGCCGGCGGCACCACCCGTCTTTACCTTAACCCGGCTTATGAGGAAGTAAGACAGCTTATAATCAACGGCGTTGACGAGATCCTTACCAACTATCACTTCGACGGCGTGTTTATGGATGACTATTTCTATCCCGAAGAGGTTAAGTACAAAACTTCCCTGGATGCAAAGGCTTTTGAAAACCGCACTGACGAAAGCACCACGGTTTTTGAGTTTAGATGCAACAACGTAAACACTCTTGTTCGCGGCATTTACGCCAAGGTTAAGGAGCACGGCGAGGATATTATTTACGGTATTTCTCCCAACGGTCACATAGAGCACGCCTACGGTACCGAGTGTGCCGACATATACACCTGGTGCTCTACCGAAGGCTATTGCGACATAATGTATCCCCAGTTCTACTACGGCATGCTTCACGGACAGGTAAGCATAAGCGCACTTATGGAGCAGTGGGATGCTGCAATGACCCTTGACAGCATCAAGCTTGTGCCCATTCTTACCCTGCACAAGGCAGGCAACAATGACCAGTGGGCAATTTATGACGACGCAAGAGCCGAATGGATCAATTACAGCGACGTTGTTTTGATGAGCATGACCTATATGCTTTTAAGCCCTTACAGGGATATCGACGGCATCGGCTTCTTCTGCTACCAATATTTCTACGGCGGCAGCAAAAACGCCGCAGTAAAGGCAGAGCTTGATAACTTTATGCCCATTTGGGGTAATTATAACGAATACATCGGCCTTTCCGTTGACGAGCTTGTGGCAAGCTATGCCCAGGCAGGGCTTGACCTTCCCACCCTTGCCAAGGAATGGGACGAAAGACTTGAAGCAACCGGCAGATTTTTACCCATGTTTAATATACCTATGCAAAGCGAAAACAGCAGTAAAGGAGAATAATTATGGCAGATAAGCATCACGTTAAAATGGAGATAGCCGAATACGGCACAATTACTTTAGAGCTGGACGCCTCTGCGGCACCCATCACCGTTAAGAATTTTATATTCCTTGCAGATATGGGCTTTTACGATGGGCTCACCTTCCACCGCATTATTAAAAACTTTATGATCCAGGGCGGCGACCCTGACCACAACGGCATGGGTGGCAGCGACAAGCACATAAAGGGCGAGTTTGCAGCAAACGGCGTTGCAAACCCCATATCCCACCTCCGTGGCGTTATATCCATGGCACGCAGTCAAATGCCCAACAGCGCCAGCAGCCAGTTTTTTATTTGCCACAAGGATTCTACCTTCCTTGACGGTCAGTATGCGGCGTTCGGTAAGGTAACCGACGGCATCGACGTAGTTGACGCCATAGCCAACATGGTACGTCCCATAGACGGCAACGGCACCGTGTTGTTTGATGACCAACCCGTTATTACCAAAGTAACCGTGATAGACTAATAATAGATACTCCCCACCACTCACATCCGTTCGTGGCGGGGACCCCGAAGAAAACACCCCACCACTCACATCCGTTCGTGGCGGGGACCCCGGATTTGATACGGGGGAATACGATTTTCGTTCACTCGCGTCTCGCGCCACTTCGTGGCACTCACGAAAATCCAAGGTGTCTTTTCTGCGGCGCATGTCCGCAGAAAAGACATTATTATCA
>JAZUNS010000048.1:0-7865 GCA_045604285.1 Eubacteriales bacterium | reverse complement strand
TACAGACGGTGCGAACCGAGGCGAGAACTGTACTAAGTACTGTGAGCCGAGGTTCGTTTTGAACGAAAAAATACGATGAATTGCAGAAAAGTCGGGAAGCTTTCCCAACTTTTCAACTTTGTTATAATTGATTTTTTATGTTTTTCGCATTCTGTGCCTTTTTTGTAACGTAGGATGCCTAAAAAGCGTGCAGATGGCACGAACCGAGGCGAGAGCTGTACTAACGTACTGCGAGCCGAGGTTCGTGATAAGCGAAAAAATATGACAAATAAAAGGTCAGTCGGAGAGATTCTCCGACTGACTTCTTTAATAAAATCTGTTTTCTTTTTTTCGCAATCTGTTTTCTTTTTTTCGTGTTCTGCGCCTTTTTTGGTATCCTACGCTGAGGTTAATGTTGAAGATACAGTAAAGCTCTTCTTCTGCGTTCCGCCGCTGTAGGTGCCGCTTTCGTACAGGTTTTCGGTAGCGGTGCCGGTACAGCTGCCGCCGGTGTAAATCTTGTAGGAAGCGCCCGTGGTAAGCTCAGGCGTGGAGATTATAAGGCGGGAGTAGGATACCGTAGGCTTAAACGCCAAAAGCAGGTTGCCGGAGGAATCCGTAAGAGCGATAAGGCTGTTGGCAGAGCCGCTGATGGATGCCTTAACGCCGTTTTGGGTGAAGTTGGAGGTGCTAAGACTGTTCATGCTGTTGCCGCCGTCCACAACCACCACCACGCCGCCGGAGATCTTGATGGTGCCGTCTGCGTCGATGCCGCTGTTTTCGTTGGTTTGGCTTTGCTGTACTATAAGGGTGCCGCCGCTTACGGTAAGTGAACCGTTAGAGTCGGCGCCGTCGCCCTTGGCGTTCATCCAAACGAAGGCTGTGCCGCTTATGGTAAGGGAATACTGGGAGGAAGAGCTACTGCTGCCCATGCCGCCCCAGCCGGGTCTTGTGGGGGTGCCGGTGCCGCTGCCGTCGGCCCCGCCTGCGGCGTTGATGCCATCGTCGGAGGATTCGATATGGATTCTGCCGCCGCTTATGTTTACGTTAAGACCCTCAACGCCCTCGTAGCTGGAGAGTATGTCTATCTCGCCCCCGGTAACGGTCATGGTGGTATCGGAATGGAAGGCATCGTCACCGGTGTAGATGGTGAAGGTGCCGCCCTCGATAGCGCAGGTGCCGTTGGAGTGGACTGCGTCATCCATAGAGTTAAGGTTGAAGGTGCCGCCGCTGATAGCAATATAGCCCGTGCCCTTAAGCGCCTTGTAAGAGTTGGTGTCCGTAGAGGATATGGTGCCGCTGTAGCCGCTGCCCGTGGTGATATCCAGGCTGCCGCCCGTGATATACAGACCGCCCACAGCCGCCACGCCGTCACGTCCGCTTTCAATAACCATGGTGCCGCCGTTGATTTCGATATAATCGTCGGACCTTACCGTATCCTCGGGAGAGGATGCGTAAATATAGCCGTTGTTGATGTAAATATAGTTATCTGCCTTAAGCGCCTTATAGCTGCCTGCGGTGCTGTCAAAGCTTGCGGAAGCCCCGCCGCCGCTGACCATATATATATTATAGTCGCCGGACGTACCGATGCCCGAAGCAGAGGTTTTGGGTGCGGTGGTGTTGTTAACTGTAAGGGTTTCGCCCGCCTGGGTAGCGTCGTACGCCGCCTCGATATACAGGTTGCCGCCGAGGACATTGATATCGCCCAGATAGCTGGTGGCTATGGTAGCGGTAACGGTGTTAGTGGCGGTATCGTAGGTGATAACGTCATCCACCTGAACAAGGCAGGCGGTGGAATAATAAGCGCTGTCAACGTGGGTAAGCAGAACGATATCGTCGGCGGTGGCGGTAAAGGTCTTTGCCGTGCCGCTGGCTATGGTCTGCTTAACTATATAAGTGCCGTCACCGTTGGAGGATGCCAACGCCGCAAACCAGTATATCGCGGATTCGCTTACGCTGCCGCTGTTCCAAACGTAGCAGCCGCTGGTTTCTATACTGCCGTTAAGGCTATCGTAGGTGTAGGTTGCACGCACGTCTGCGGCGGCGGTGGTATCGATAGAGCTTGCCTTAATGCCGTCGCCGGTGGAAAGCAGGGTAATATCGCCGCCGCTTATATCCACAAGCAGGTCGCTTTTAATTGCGTTGTTAGTGCTGTTAAGGGTAAGGGTGCCGCCGCTGATGTTTACCTTGGTATCGCCCTTAACCCCCGTATCGGAGGCAAGCACGTTTACGGTGCCGCCGCTTATATCCGTAAGGGTAACGGCCTTTATTGCGTTATCCAGAGCAGAAATGCCTATATTGCCGCCGTCTATGTGAAGCTCGGTGCCTGCCTTGATGCCGTCGGCACAGCTTATAACGGTAATTTTGCCGTCGGTGGCGGTAAACACGGTACCCGCCTTAAGGGCAGTGCCTGCATCGGCGGTAAGGGTAAGGGTGCCGCCGTTGACGTTAACGGTGCCTTCGCTTTCCACTGCATCAGAGCCGGCAGAGCTTACCGTAAGGCTGCCGCCGTTAACGGTGATATCGTCGTTGGCGTGGAGTGCGTCCTTAACCGCACCCGTAACGGTAACGGTGGCGCCGTCTATGATAATATCGTCATCGCTGACAATACCGTGCTGTCTGTTGCCCGTAACGGCAAGGGTGCCGCCGCCGCTTATTACAAGGCTGTCGTTGGCAAACAAAGCGCCCTTGTCAAGCAGGGTGGTTGCGGTGCCGTCGGAAAGGGTACTTGCAGTACCGTCTGCCAGAAGAACGTTTGCGGATTTGCATTGTTCAAAATAGATGGCAGGGCCTGCGCTGTTGCCGATTTTCACCCCCGAAAGCGTAAGGGTAACGGGCTCCTCTGCCCCTGCACACACGTGGATATAGCCGTTATCGGTCTGACCCGTAACGGTGTAATTGCCCGACGCCGTAACGTAGGCGTAGTTGTCAATAACCTGAACGCCGCTGCCCGTTGCGGTAACGGTGTCGCCCTCAAAGTGGATGGTGGCAAGGTTTTCTTCGGGAGCGTTGGGGTTGGTAAGAACTACGTTTGCCTTTTCCTCATCGGTAAGGTAGCAGTTGCCGTCCAGCCTGCCAAGCCCTAAAATGTAGCGCTCCATCATAAGGGCGTCGGTGGTTGCCACAATGCCGTCCCCATCCAAATCACCCGCAAGCATTTGCATATCGCCCAGGGAGCCGCCAAGGATATATTTTTCTACCAGCAGATAGTCTGCTGCGGTACAAACGCCGTCGCCGTTAAGGTCTCCGTTTACCACCAGAGTGTAATCCGCATAGGTGTAGGAAAGCACCATACCGGTGCAAATAACCGTGTCAGAGCTTTTATCCACGGCATCGCCCGCTGCGGTGCTTAAAGCCGCCGTAGCATAAACCGAGGCGGTAAACTCTGCCGCCGTAACGCCAAGGGGCAGGTTGTAGGCATAGCTTCCCTCGGTGTACACACGGTACTCGTTGGAAAGCTCGCCCTCTGCATCTGCGTTTACTGCCCAGGGGAGCAGCGCAATTACAACCAGCAGAGCCAACAGGGTTGATATAAATCTTTTAGTGCCTTTCATAATAATTCTCCCAATTCAACGTATTTTTACTCTACTATTATTTATAAAATTGCCACATTAAAGAATAGTTAAGTGACTAAACGGTTTTTTATTTTTGTTGAATTAGAATAAAAACCAAGGCTTATATTAAAGGGATTGCCCGAATATTTTTAAGCACTTTTAACAAAGGGGCTACAAAAGTTCTTTTTTTAGCTGCTCCATTATGCGCTTTTCTCTTCTGGATATTTTAACCTGGGTAAGCCCCAGGCACCGTGCCGTATCCGTTTGGGACATACCCCTAAAATACCGCAAAAGCACTATTTTTTTGTCCTCGTCGGGCAGGCGCAGCACCGCCTGCCGCAAGGCAAGGGACTCGCTAAACAGCGCCACGTTATCGGTCCACAGGGTGTCCTCGGGGGAAAGCTCTCCCTCTCCGCTATCGTAAAGAGAGGTGGTGGGCGCCGTGGCAGACATGGCGTAAGCCGCCTCCTCCACAGACATGCCGCTAACCTGCGCCAGGGCAGAAATCTGCGGCTCCTCTCCCGTTTCGGTCAAAATACGTTGCCTTTCCCTGCACAGAATGGCGCCCTTGCGCTTTACTTCCCTGCTGACCTTTATAATGCCGTCATCCCGCAGGTGCTTTTTTATCTCTCCGCAAATAAGGGGTACGGCGTAGGTGGAAAACTTAGTGCCAAAGCCCGTATCAAAGCCCCGTATTGCCTTGATAAGCCCAATTGTGCCTATTTGTATAAGGTCCTCCAGCTCTGTGCCTCTGTCACGAAAGCGCAAAGCAAGGCTTTTAACCAGCCCCATGTTTTCCTCCACAAGGGCGGCAAGTGCGGCGCTGTCTCCCCTTGCGGCGGCAGAAAACAGCTTTATATCGTTCATTCCCCGCCGCCTATCCTTTTGGTAAGCACCACCGTGGTACCCTTGCCCGGGCGGGAGCGCACCTTAAGCCCGTCGCAAAAGCTTTCCATAACCGTAAAGCCCATGCCGCTGCGCTCCCCTTCCGGGTCGCCCGTATACAGGGGCTGAAGGCACTTTGCCACGTCCTCCATGCCGCAGCCCTTGTCCTTTATTTCAAAAACCACCCTGCCATCCTCAAAGACCGAGCCCTTAAGCCGTATTTCCCCCTCTCCCCTGCAATTTTTATAGGCGTGTACCACGCAGTTGGTTACCGCCTCCGAAACGGCGGTTTTTATATCCGCCAGCTCCTCTACCGTGGGGTCAAGACGGGCGGCAAACGCCGCCGCAACCGTCCTTGCAAATGCCTCGTTACTGCTTTTTGCGGCGATGGTTACGGTAAACACGTCCACCGCCTTTTTTGTTTTTCTTTTTTCCGCAACCGCATTCATACTACCGCATTCCTTTCGATTTTTATAAGCTTGTCCAATCCCGCCAGCTTCATTATTCGCTCCACGGGGGGCGACGGCTCTCTGACCCACAGGGTGGCGCCTACGCACACCGCCGTTTTATACCTGCCCATAAGCAGCCCCAGCCCCGAAGAATCGCAAAAATGCACGTTTTTCAGCTCCAGCACTACTTTTTGGGGCTTGCTTGCCCTTATTATTCGGTCTATTTCCTGCCTGGCGGACGCCGCCCCGTGGTGGTCAAGCTCTCCCGTTAGGGCTATAACAAGCACGCCGTCCTTAACCGTATGCTTAAACTCCATTTATCGTTGCCTCCTTACTGATACACCGATTGTACTACCCCGTGGCTGTGTTTTTTGTCACCCTCTGTCGCCGTTGACAAAAAGTTAATTTACCGTTATAATGTATTAACTGCAATATACGGAGGTTTATTATGGCAAAAATAAAAGATATACAAAGCTTTTTGGAAAAACGCATACCCAAGGCGCTTTCCATGCCCGGCGATAACGACGGCTTTGCCCTGATACCCAACAGCGAAAAAGAGCTTACCGCCGTTGCCCTTGCTTTGGACGTAAGCCTTGATTCCATAGAATACGCAAAGCAGGTGGGTGCGCAGCTTTTGCTTACCCATCACCCCACGATTTTTGCGCCCCTGTACTCCCTTAGGGATACGGACGCCGTAGGCAAACGCCTGCTTGCGGCGGCTAAGGCGGATATTGCCCTGGCAGGCTTTCATACCCGTCTTGACGCCATAGAAAACGGCGTTAACGATACCCTTTGCCGCCTTGTGGGCATTGAGGTTGAGGACAGCTTTGAGGGCGGACTTGGCAGAGTAGGGCATCTTAAGGCGCCCATGAGCTACGAGGATTTTTGCGCCCACGTTAAGGCTGTTCTCGGCACAAGTGCCGTTACGGGCATAAACGTAGGCAAAAGCGTCCATCGCATAGCGGTGGTGGGCGGCAGCGGCAAAAGCTCGTTTTACGATGCCTACGGCACCGGTGCGGACACCTTTTTAACCGGCGAGGTTGCCCACAACACCCTGCTTGACGGCAGAGACCTGGGCATGAACCTGGTTTGCGCCACCCATTACCGTACCGAGGTTGTGGTGCTGCCCTCCTTGGCGGACATGATAAGGGAAGAATTCCCCGGCCTTGATATACACATTTTCAGCGATAACTTGTAAGGAGCGAACACGGCGTGGCTATTGACGGCATTTTTTGCAGCCGATTGGCGGCGGAATTAAAAAACGCCCTGATTGGGGCGAAAATAGAAAAAATAAACCAGACCGGGGACGAAGAGCTTACCCTTAAGCTTTACGGTGGCGGCACAAAGTATAATTTGTTGCTTTCTGCCTCCCGCAAGAACGCAAGGGTATGTCTGTGCGGCGAGGTACCGCCCCAAAACCCCGTACCTACCTCTTTTTGTATGCTGTTACGCAAGCACCTGCAAAACGGCAGGATAACCGACGTTTTTGCACCCACGGGCGAGCGCATAGTGTGCTTTGACGTGGAAAGCAAGGACGAGCTGGGCTATGCCTGTCATCGCCGCATATATGCCGAGCTGATGGGCAAATACAGCAACCTGCTTATAAGCGATACGGATAAGGATAGGGTGCTGGGGGCTTTGTATCAAACGGACCTTACCTTTGCCGCCCGCACGGTTTTGGTGGGGCTACCCTACGAGGCACCGCCCAAGCAGGATAAGGTTTTGCCCTACGGTGTGGAAAAAGCAAGGTTTGCAGAGCTTTGCGAAGGCGCCCCGCTTAGAGAGTGCGGCGACTTTATACTTAAAACCTTTGCCTGCTTTTCGCCTCTTACCGCCAGGGAGGTTGCCTACCGTGCAGGCGCACTGGGCAAAAACGTGGCGGATGCCGACACCGACGCCCTTTACGGTGCGTTTACCGAGCTTGTTTTTGGGGAAGGCTGCCCCTGCACCGTTTATGACGATAAGGGCGAGCAGATAGCTTTTTCCTACACAGAGCTTAAGCAATACGGCGACAAGGCAAGAGCGGAAAGGTCGGAAAGCTTATCCGCCCTGCTTTGCACCTATTTTGAGGAAAAGGGCAAAAAGGAAAAGCACGACCGCCACAGCAGCGACCTGCTTAGGCTGGTTTCTAACCTTAAAGAGCGTGTTTTAAAAAAGCTGGGGTTGCAGACGGAATCCCTTAAGGAGTGCCAACGCAAGGAGGAATTTAAGCGCAAGGGCGATGCCATAATAGCAAGCATATATATGCTAAAACAGGGCATGGAAAGCGCCCGCCTTATTGACTATGAAACCGGCGAAGAAATAGAAATAGAGCTGGATAAGCGCAAGACCCCCGCCAACAACGCAAAGGCGTATTACAAAAAGTATACCAAGCTTAAAAATGCCGAAACGGCCATGACAGAGCAGCTTGCAAAAACCAAGCTGGAGTTTGAATATATGGAAAGCGTTGCCGACGCCGTTGCCCGTGCGGAAAGCGACAGCGAGTTTGACGACCTGCGTCAGGAGCTGGAGCGTGCAGGCTATATAAGAGGTAAAAGCAGGGCAAAGGCAAAGCTTAAGGCAAAGCCCTTTGTGTACGAGGTGGACGGCGGTTATACCCTTAAGGTGGGTAAAAACAACCTGCAGAACGACGAGCTTACTTTTTCCGCCGATAAGGGCGATATATGGTTTCACGTTAAGAACGCACCCGGCTCTCACGCAGTGCTGTACGCAGGCGGAGAGGAACCCTCTGCCCTTGCCTACACCCAGGCGGCACAGCTTGCGGCTTATCATTCTTCGGTAAGCGGGTCACCCTCGGTAGCGGTGGACTATACAAGAGTGCGGTTTGTAAAAAAGCCCTCGGGCGCCGCACCGGGCTACGTTATTTACACACATTATTATACGGCTTATGTAGACGCAACAAACCCATTCCAATAACACCCCACAAAAGCTACGCTTTTGCGGGGACCCCGAATTTGATACGAGAGATTTTGATTTTTGTTCGTTCGCACCTCGCGCC
>JAZUNS010000047.1:0-1912 GCA_045604285.1 Eubacteriales bacterium | reverse complement strand
GTGTTCGGTGAGATAAACACCATCCCCGGCTTTACCGAGCATAGCCGTTTTCCCGCAATGATGAAGGCTGTGGGCTACAGCTTTTCCCAAGTGCTTGATTATTTTATAGAAAATGCGTAAATAAAAGGTCAATAGCTATGGCTATTGACCTTTGTCTATTTATATGGTAAAATAAAAACGAAAAGATGAGAGGAGAATGAAAAAGTATGAAAAAGACAATAGTATTTGTTCTGGCGTTGCTAACCGTGCTTGCTTTGGCATCCTGCGGCAGCGGCGATGACGGCAATTCCCTGATAAGCTCTATTAACAAAAACGGGTTGTTTGATTACTACATACTTGAGGGCTTCGATAATTCCAACGCACTCGGTATCCCCGAAACCACCGTTGACCCGGATACGGTATATAAAAACGTTAAGTACGATCCCCGTATGTTCTACGGCAGCCATCGTTTGCTTGGCGGTACAGAGGCAGCAGATAAATTTGGTTCGGAATACGACTATATAGTTCATACCTACGGCGGAAAAGAGTATTTAATAACCGAGCTTCCCTATAGAATAGAAGCAGGCCCCCAAACGTTTTCCCATAAAATAAATATGGCGACAGACTATTATTGGGCACGTTTGTATTTTATGGAAACCTACAGCGGCAAAACACCTTACATGAATACCGTATTGTGCGCCTACACCGTTGAGGGCAACAAGGTCACCTTTAAGCTTGTTGATAAATATGAGTATCACGAGGATACCGACACGGTCTCCTTTGAGTTTTCCAATACCGTTTTGACCTATGATTTCGCCTTTAAGGGTAGAAATCTTATCCTTTCCACAGAGAAAGAAAGCGTAACCCTTGTAACGGGCTTAGAGGTTTCGGACGATAACGTATACTTGCATGCAGACGGATATTGCTCTAAAAACTCTCTCAGACCCGACCGTATCGAGGGCATTATGCTTCATTTAAGTGAAGACAACGCCCGCATTAATATGGAAAGAGATAACGAATCCACCGATAACTGCATTTGCAAGATTGAAGAGCGCGGCGTTATAACCATAACGGCACAGTGGCGTGTGGAGGTTAAGACCTATCAGTACGTGTATTTCTATTGCGGCAACGACGGCTTGATACTTACCGACGGCACCAACGTTTATTATTTTACCGAGGATGACAGAACCAATTACGTAGAAGCCATTGACGGTAATTTAGAGTCAGAGCAGGTAGAAAAGCTTGAAAGTATGCCGGATACCGAGCTGGAGAATATTGCCGAAAAGCAAGAGGATTTGCTTGCCGACCTTACTTCCGCTTTTGAAAACGCAGGCATCAACGTAACCGTTGACCACCTTACCGGCGAGCTTGCAATGGACGCTTCCGTGCTTTTCGGCGGTGACTCTGCCGTGCTTACCGATAAAGGGAAAGCCTTCCTTAACACCTTTACAAAGGTTTATACCGAAATTATTTATTCCGAAAAATACGAAGGTTTTATTCTTAAAACCTTGGTAGAGGGACATACCGCCCCCGTTGCTAACGGCACCTATGAAGAGGGCTTGCCTCTTTCCGAAGAGCGTGCCAATAATGTAAAGGATTATTGCCTTTCCGCCGAGGTAGGCGTTGACGTTTCCAAGCTTGAGTCTAACTTAGAGGCTATCGGCTATTCCTGCAGCAAGCCTATTTATGACGAAAACGGAGAAGTTAACCAGGCAGCATCCCGCCGTGTATCCTTCCGCTTTATAATAAATCTGGAACAGTAACATATAAAAAGGGTTTCTCGTTTGAGAAACCCTTTCAGAGCGCTGACAAAGGCGCAGAACACGAAAAACGTAAAAAATCAATTATAACAAAGTTGAAAAGTCGGGAAATTCTTCCCGACTTTTCTGCGTTTTATCATATTTTTCGTTCAAAACGAACCTCGGCTCACAGT
>JAZUNS010000046.1:0-30654 GCA_045604285.1 Eubacteriales bacterium | reverse complement strand
AAGAAATTTTCTCATAGTGTTCACTCCTTTCACTATATAAGACGAACAAAAGGCAAAAAACTCTCACCCTTTTTACAAATATATTTTATTTTTTATTTTTTCGTTTGTCAACGATAATCAGTCCCGCTTTTAGTTTTTTGTATACCTGCACAAAAATTCGGTTTTTGGTTTGTACATATTTACTTGTGCGTAGTAGTGTTAACTATTATGATAACAAAAAGCAAGAGCCGAGGTCTAAAAAGCCCTAAACTCTTGCCGTTTGCGTTTTTATTTGGGCATAAACGCCCTTTAATTGTTAAAAAACTGATATATCTCGCCCTTGGGTACGCCACGGTCCTTTGCGGTTTTCTTAATGGCGTCCATTTTGGAAAAGCCCAGAGAAATATAATGCTCTACGTGGGTGACCTCATCCATATCCGCCCAGAATGCGTCGGCGTTAAGCACCTCTTTGTCCGCACCCTCTATTACCAAGGCAAACTCGCCCTTTTGGGGGATTGTTCCTTCTTCTATTTTTTGGGGCAGGCTTTTAAGGTTGGTGGCAAAGATCTGCTCGTTAAGCTTGGTAAGCTCACGGCAAACCGTTACCCGCCTGTTACCCAACGCCTCGTACAAGGCGGCGGCGTCCTTGGCTATATCGTGAGGGGTGCAATAAACTATTGCCGTGCGCTGTTCCTTTGCCAAGGCGGCAAGCCGCTCTGCCCTCTCCTTACCCTTATCCGGCAAAAAGCCTTCGAAAACGAACCTGCGGCTGGGAAGCCCCGACGCAGAAAGGGCGCAGACCGCCGCAGAGGGGCCTGCCAAGGGGACGACGGTAACGCCTGCATCCAGACAGCAACGGACGACCTCCTCACCGGGGTCAGACACCGCAGGGGTGCCTGCGTCGCTGATAAGGGCGCAGCTTTCGCCCATGGAAAGGCGACCGGTTATATATTTTGCACTTTGTTTTTTGTTATGCTCATGGTGGCTGACAAGCTCTTTTTTAATATCCAAAAGGAACAGGAACTTACCGCCTACTCGGGTATCCTCGCAGGCAACAAAATCCACGGCACGCAAAACCTCTTCCACACGCTTGCTTACGTCCCCCATATTGCCTATAGGGGTAGGAACGATATAAAGTGTACCTGCCATAGCTATGCCTGCGCCTTCTTCTTATGCTTCTGTCTGCGCAGGAAAAGATAAAACTTAGGCATACTGTTTACAAGGAAGTTTTTAAGCACGTTGCGGGCTGCGGAGTATTTATCGTGTATCCACACCCTGCGCTTGTAGCTGCCTACGCTGCGCTGGGTTATAGCCTTATCCAGGCGTCTTTCCATACGCTCGCCACGCTTGCCGCCGATTTTGTAAGCCTTTTTGTACTTTTTAACGTAGTGCATAAAGTACGCCTCGATAAACAAAACCTCATGCTCGGGGAAATCGGGCTGTACCAGAGGCACACGGGTATCGGGGCTTATCTCGTCGGGGAGGAAGCCTGCCTCCTTGGCGATATCGTGCAGCTTTGTGCCGGGGTAAGGATAGAAGATGTTGGGGATAACCCTATCGCTCTTCATACGGGCGTTAAGCTTTATGGTCTTAAGGGCGCGCTCTATAGTCTCAAAGGGCAGACCTATTATATTATAGGTAAGCTGGGCTATGCCGTACTTATGGAACCACTGACTGCAGTTTATCATCATCTCGTCTGTCTGATAACGCTTAAGATACTTAAAGCGCATTTCCTGGTCGCCGCTTTCAAGGCCCATATCTATGGTGTAAAAGCCTGCCTCCTTCATTTTGCGCACGGTATCCTCGGTAAGTATATCAAAGCGGATGTTGCCGGTGCAGGGCAGGTGTATCTCCTGCTTGTAAAGCTCGATAAACTTATCAAACCAATCGGGGAACATATTGAATATAGCGTCACGGAAATTAATGTACTTTATATTGGGGTGCTTGGAAAGCAAGGTTTTAAGATAAAGTATGGCGTTTTCGGGGCTGCGGAAACGTGCATATATCTTTTTGTTGGGGTAAACCTTGCGGAAGTTGCCGTTGCCGCAATAGGTGCAGTTATAAAAGCAGCCGCGGCTGACTACTACGATAGCCGTATCTACCTTAACGCTTTCAAGGTTGGCGTAGTCAAAAAGGTCAAAATCGGGGATGGGCAATCTGTCAAGATCGGCAAACAAGGGGCGCACGGGGTTGCGCTTAACGGTACCGTCGGGAAGCTTAAACCACATACTTTCCACGTCGGTATAGTCCTCACCTGCAGACATTTTGTCACACAGCTCAAGGTCGGCGTACTCGCCCTCGCCTATACAGATACAGTCAACGCCGTCAACTGCAATAACCTCTTCAGGCACCAAGGTACAATGGTAGCTGCCGCAGGTTATAAACACGTTGGGGTAAACCTCTTTAGTCCATTTTATATATTGCTTACAGTCGGGGAAAGCCGTTGTACGAATGGAAAAGCCTATAATATCAAATTCGCCCTTCGCCTTAAGCTTTTGCTTAAAATCCTCCTCGGTGTGAAGATACAGCAGATGCAACAGCTCTACGCTGTGGCCTGCCTGCTTAAGCACTGCGGAGATAGAGGCAAGCCCCTCGCTGTAGTTACCGCCGCTTTGTTTTCCTTTTAAATCTCTATCAGTATAATCGGGGTATACAAGCAACATTCTTGCTTTTCTGCCCTTTAAATCTACCATAAATATTCCCTGCCTTTCTATTTTGCATCAAACCAGCTTTTACCAACGTGTGCGTCCGCAACCAGCGGAACGTAGGGCATGTGCAGTCTGACTTTGTTTTCCATTTTATCTTTTAGTATGGCTGCGGCGGTTTCTGCCTCCTCCACCGGTGCCTCAATTATAAGCTCGTCGTGGATCTGCAATATTATCCTTGCCTTAAGTCCGGCTTCTTTAAATGCGGCATCGGTTTCTACCATTGCCTTTTTTATTATATCCGCAGCGGCACCCTGTATGGGGGTGTTCATTGCTACACGCTCACCAAAGGCCTGCTGGTTTTTGTTTTTGGACTTAAGCTCCGGTATATAACGGCGTCTTAAGGAAACGGCGGTGTCGATATAGCCCGTCTCTCTTGCCTTTGCCACGGTTTTGTCCAAATACTCCTTTATTGCGGGGTGGCGCTTAAAATAGGTATCTATATACTGCTGCGCCTCCTTACGGCTTACGCCGATATCCTCTGCCAAAGAAAAGGCGCTTATACCGTAAACCACGCCAAAGTTTACCGCCTTTGCCCGCTTTCTCTGCTCCTCGGTAACGCTGTCAATGGGTACGCCAAAGACCTTTGCAGCGGTGGCGGCGTGTACGTCCTCTCCGTTTTTGAAGGAGTAGATCAAGTTTTCGTCCCCGGAAACGTGGGCAAGCACTCTAAGCTCTATTTGGGAATAGTCTGCATCTATAAGCACCATCCCCTCCTCTGCCACAAAGAACTTGCGAAACACCTTGCCAAGCTCGGTACGCACGGGGATATTCTGCAAATTAGGGTCTACCGAGGACAATCTGCCCGTGGCGGTAAGGGTCTGCTTAAAGGTGCTGTGTATTCTGCCGTCTTTGGGGTCTATCGCCTTAACCAAGCCGTCGGCATAGGTGCTTTTAAGCTTGGCAAACTGGCGGTAGCTTAGTATTAAATCCACTATAGGGTGATGACGGCGCAATTTTTCCATTACGTCGGCATCGGTAGAATATCCGCTTTGGGTCTTTTTGAAGTGGGGCAGCCCCAGCTTTTCGAAAAGAATATAAGAAAGCTGTTTGGGAGAGTTAATGTTAAACTCCTCCCCTGCCAGCATATAAATTGCCTGCTCTGCTTCCTCCATACGCTCTGACAGAAAACGGGAATACTCCTCAAGCCCTTCTCTGTCCACCTTAACGCCAATCTTCTCCATTTCCAAAAGGATGGCGGAAAGCTTAAGCTCTATGCGGTACCAATGCATCTGCCCGGCGATTGCCGCCTGCTCTGACAAGTTTTCTTCCAATGCAGGAAGCATAAGCACTTCACGCTTGGGGTCCTTTTCGCCGCCGAACAAGCCTATTGCCTTTGCCATGCGGGCAGGGGTGCTTTGACCGCCGTCCATAGTGTTAACCAAATAGGCAAGCAGTGCCACGTCCCCAAGGGGCGGCTTTATCTCAAAGCCTGCACGGCGTGCCTTCTCTGCAGTTTCTTTATAGCCCCAGAATACCGCTTTTTCCGATACGGCGACAAAGAAAGCCTCGCTATCCTCAAGGGGAATGCAAAGATTAACGCCGTTGCCGTCGGTGGCGTACACGGTACCGTCACATTCGTATATATATACCTTGGCGGCTTTTTCATATTTTTTCGCCCCTTCGGCACCGCCTACGGTCAAAAACTCTTCTTCCGCCATCTGCGGAGCGTCGTCATCGCTCTTAAGCCCCAGGCGCTCGGCTATTCCGCTAAGCTCAAGCAGGTGGCACAGCTCGTAAAGGGCTTTATCCTGACGCTGTATCTTACAATCGGCTGCCCCAACGTCCAGGGGAACCTCTTTACATATAGCCGCCAGGCTTTGGCTTAGGAAGGCGTTATCCCTGTCAGTGCGCAGCTTTTCACCCACGCTGCCCTTGATGGCGTCTGCATTTTCGTAAACGCCTTCAAGGCTGCCGTATTGAGCAATAAGCTTAAGGGCGCCCTTTTCGCCTATGCCCTTAACGCCGGGGATATTATCGCTGCTGTCGCCCATAAGTGCCTTTACGTCCACAAACACCTCGGGCTGAACGCCGTATTTTTCGTTAAATGCGGCACGGTCAAAAATCTTGGTTTCGTTGGTGGCGGCAAGATACACGGTGGTGCAGTCGTTAATAAGCTGAAGACTGTCTCTGTCACCGGTAACTATAACGCATTCCATACCGTTGGTGCAGGCGTTTGCCGCAAGGGTGCCAAGGATATCGTCTGCCTCGTAGCCCTCTTTTTCCAGCACCTTAAGCCCAAGATACTCTGCCGCCTGCTTGGCGTAGGGCAACTGGGCGGCAAGGTCATCGGGCATACCGTGGCGGTTTGCCTTATAGCCATCAAACATTTTATGCCTGAAGGTAGGGGCAGGCAGGTCAAAGGCAACGGCGCCGTATTCCGCATCCTCACAAAGCTTTAAGTTTTTAAGGATAATATTAATAAACCCGTAAACACCGTTGGTAGGAATCCCCGTTGCGGTGCTTAAAGGACGGATGCCGTAATACGCCCTGTTTAGTATGCTGTTGCCGTCAAAAACCACTATTTTTGCCACAGGTTGCCATAGCCTCCCAACTTATATCTTTATACAAATGATATGTTACCACTGTTTTTATTTTTTGTCAACAAAAAGCACTTGCAATGCAATTAATTATTTGCTATAATTTTCCCATAAACAAGCAATAATAATCCAAAAGGAGGATATATATATGGAACTTAAAGGAACTAAGACAGAGAAAAATTTGTGGGAAGCGTTTGCGGGCGAAAGTCAGGCAAGAAACAAGTACACCTATTTTGCATCCGTTGCAAAAAAGGAAGGCTACGAACAGATAGCTGAAATTTTCCAAAAACCCGCCGATAACGAAAAAGAACACGCAAAGCTTTGGTTTAAGGCTTTGGGCGAGCTTGGCAACACCTCTGAAAATCTGTTGCACGCTGCAGAAGGCGAAAACTACGAATGGACCGATATGTACGACCGTTTTGCCAAGGAGGCTGAAGAAGAAGGCTTTAAGGCACTTGCCGCTCAGTTCCGCATGGTTGCAGCCATCGAAAAGACCCACGAAGAGCGTTACCGTGCATTGCTTAACAACGTTGATATGCAGAAGGTATTTGAAAAGGCTGAAGAAGCTATTTGGGAATGCCGCAACTGCGGTCACCTGGTAATGGGCAAAAAGGCACCCCTCGTTTGCCCCGTTTGCGCACATCCTCAAAGCTTTTTCGAAATAAGAAAAGAAAACTATTAAAAAAATTATTAAAATAGGGCAGGAGGTAACCTCCTGCCCTTTCCCAATGAAAATATGGACAAAAAAGAAATAACCCTTGACTGCTTCTTTAGCAATCAAGGGTTATTTCAGTTCGATCTTGGTATCCAACATCATTGGTTAACCTCTCTTTCATCGGATTCCTACGTTGTTTTTTAAAACTGCCGTTACCGTTTGCCGCAAAAATCATGTTAATCACGTTAACGTTCTTATTAAGTTAAGAAAAAACTATCGGCAAAAACAATTGAACTTTAGTGTGCAAACAACGCTTTCTTTACCTTGTTTGTAACGGATGTATCGCTTTCCGTTTATTCGGCTTACGCCGTGTGCGATAGCCACCTATCCGTTACTTAAGGCCCTTAGGTTTAGTGTGTACATTGGTATCACCCTTCCTGTGTCTATATAATATCACGGTTTTCACCCAATTTCAATACGCAAATTATACAAATTTACTAAAAACTTTTTGTGCAATAGGCAGAACATTGGTTGTTTTGCCGCAAAACTGTTGACTTTGCAAGCAGAATGTGATACTCTATATATGTTGAGGCAATAACCTTGTCATCAGCTTGGCAGAGTGCTGAGAAAGAGTGCAGACGAAACGAACCGAGGCGAAAACTGTACTAAGTACTGTGAGCCGAGGTTCGTTTTGAACGAAAAATTACGATAATTTGCAGAAAAGTCGGGAAGCTTTCCCGACTTTTCAACTTTTTTGTAATTGATTTTTTATATTTTTCGTGTTCTGTGCCTTTGTCAGCGGTCTGAGCGGGGCAGATTTTCTCTCGGCCCGTTTATTCTAATCTTGATACGCCGCACTTTCCCCCGCCAATGCGCCGGTGGAAAACGCTATCTGCAAATTGTAGCCGCCGGTATAAGCGTCCACGTCTATGACCTCGCCTGCAAAATACAAGCCCTTAACAAGCTTTGATTCCATAGTGGAAGGATTTATCTCCTTAACCGATACGCCGCCGGAGGTTACTATCGCCTCGTCTATGGGGCGCTTGCCCGTAACGGTAAGCTTTAACCCTTTAAGCAGCTCGGTCAAGCCCCTGCGTTCCTCCCTGGTAATAGAGTTTACTTTTTTGCTTGGGGGGATATTGCTTTGCTCTATAATCACGGGAATAAGCTTTTGGGGCAACAGTGCCGAAAGGCTGTTGGCAAAATCCTTGTTTTTGTTTTCTTCAAAATCCCTAAGCAGGCGTTTATCAAGAGTTTCACGGTCAAGGGCGGGCTTAAGGTCGATATAGCCCGTAACGCCGTTGCAATCCCCCAAATGGCCGGAGGCGGAAAGCACCAGCGGGCCACTTATGCCGAAATGGGTAAACAGCATCTCCCCCTGCTCGGAGAACAGCTTTTTCTCTCCACGGTAAAAGCTTAGGTTTACGTTTTTAAGGGAAAGCCCCATACAGCGCGCGCACCAATCCTCGGCGGTAACCAGCGGTACCAGCGAAGGGCTTATGGGAACGATGCTGTGCCCCAGCTCCTTGGCAAAGCGGTAGCCGTCGCCGTCACTGCCCGTGCGGGGGTAGGAGGCGCCGCCCGTTGCCACAATGCACCCGTCGCAGGCAAGCTCTTTGCCGCCGCCAAGCTTTACGGCTATTACGGCGCCGTTTGCGGTTTTTACGCCCAGTGCCTTGCCGTATATAATTTTAACGCCCACGTCCGTACACGCCTTTTTAAGGCTTTGAGAGATATCCGCCGCCTTATCGCTTACGGGGAAAACACGCCTGCCGCGTTCCACCTTTAAGGGAACGCCAAAGCTCTCGAAAACCGCCATGGTATCCTCGGGCGACAGCGTGTTAAGCGCCTTATACAAAAAGCGTGGGTTGGTAGGTACGTTTTTAAGAAACTCCTGCACGTCACAAAGGTTGGTAAGGTTGCACCTGCCCTTGCCCGTTATATTTATTTTTTTACCGCAAAAATCATTTTTTTCTATAAGCACTACCTCTCCGCCGGAAATTGCAGAGTAGTACGCCGCCATCATACCTGCGGCGCCGCCGCCTATAACACAGATCTTAGCCATAAAAGCACCTGCCTTTGCTGTCATTATACCTTATGGCGCAAAAATTTGCAACACTATTGTTTTTGAAGCAAAAATAAGGTATAATCTGTAGCGACGGGAGGGACGTATATGAAAAACAAAAAATTTTTGCTGTTTGATTTAGACGGCACCGTATCAAACTCTGCACCGGGGGTTATCGCCTCTGCCGTTTACGCAATGGAAAAGCACGGCGTTACCCCACCCGACAGCAACACCATGGCAAAATTTTTGGGCCCACCCCTAAGCTATTCCTTTGTGACCTACGCAGGTGTTAAGGAAGAGTGCGTGGACGAAGTTATAAAACTGTACCGTGAGCATTATGCCAAAGAGGGCGTTTACATGAACAGCCTTTACGACGGCGCCGCCGAGTTTTTTGAGCAGGCCAAAAATGCCGGCAAGGTTTTGCTTATAGCGTCCTCTAAGCCCATATACTTTGTAAATATAGTTTTGGAATACCTTGGCGTTGCAAAATATTTTGACCACGTTTCGGCAGCGGATTTCTCTTCAAAGCATCTAAGCAAATCGCAAAGCGTTGCCGAAGCCATGAAAATGGCAAGCGCCTCTGCAGAGGATTGCGTTATGATAGGCGACAGAATGTATGATATTGAAGGGGCAAGGGATAACGGCATACCCTGCGTGGGCATAGTTAACGGCAGCATCTTTAAGCAAGAGCTTTTAGACCACGGCGCCAATGCCGTTGCAGACGATTTTTATGCACTTAACAAAATTTTACTGTAATTACATTTCTTTTTTTACACAAACTAATACACAAGAAGCAAAAAAAGAAAAAAATATATTGACAAGAGATTACTTGTATGTTAATATATGGTAAGCTGATATGTCTATTCTTATCGGCGACCATTTTCATCAAAATTTTAATTTAAGAAAGGAAAAAACAAGATGAAAAAGCTTATTGCAGTTCTTCTCGCTTCCGTAATGGTAGCTTGCTGCTTCGCAATCTCTGCAAGCGCAGCAGACACCAACCTCGTTGCAGGTAACGATTCTTACGTTCTTTCCGCTGATGACGGCGTTGTTGGTTATCAGGGTATGTGCGAAGACGGTATCAACAACCCCGTTTATGGCTTCTATGCAGGCCAGGCTCTCCTTACCGACGGTGAATACCGTACCGGTACCGAAGATGCTCCTATCGCTAAGGACGCTGTAGCAGGCACCACCATTGAACTTCCCGGCACTAACAGAGTTTACTCCTACGAATTCAACCTTGGCGGTTCCTACGCTCTTTCTTCCATCGTTTTCCGCGTTGCTAAGATCGGCGGCAACAGAAGCTTTAACGTAGTTAAGGTTGAAGTTTCCGATGACGGCCAGACTTGGACCGAAGTTAACTTCACCAAGACCTTTGACGTTATTGAAAACGCTGAAGAAGCTAACGCAGCTTTCGCACAGGGCGGTTCTGACCCCAGAGCTCAGTTCTTTGACGTTACCGCTTCCTTCGAAGCTACCGGTTCTTATGTAAAGGTTTCCTTCGATACCTCTAACCCCGGTACTGAATATTACAACTTCTACGTTGACAACGGCGGCAACACCGAAAGAGGTTACGTTGCTTCCTTCGACGAAATCGAAGTTTACGGTTCCGCTGCAGGCGAAGAACCCTCTGAAGATCCTTCCGAAGAAGATCCCTCCGAAGATCCTTCCGTTGATGATCCTTCCGAAGACGCTCCCGTTGTAGATCCTTCCGAAGACGCTCCCTCTGAAGAACCTTCCGTTGACGATTCTTCCGTAGACGCTCCCGTTGAAGATCCTTCCGAAGACGCTCCCGTTGAAAGCACTCCTGTTGAAGACGATTCTTCCGCTGACGATGAACCCACCACTCCCGGTACCGGTGACGCTGGTCTTGCAGTATTTGCAGTTCTCGCAGTTGTTTCCCTCGCAGGTGTTGTAGTTGCTAAGAAGGTTAAGTAATTTAAACTTAAACAAATAAATTAGCTAAAAGTGCCCTCTGCTGAAAAGCAGAGGGCTTCTTTTGTCTGTGGGTAAGCTTCGCCCGTGGTTTGGGTATTGCGTTTCTTCCGTTTTGGCAATTAGGCTGTGGGCAAAAGAATGGGCAACAAAATACATAATACCAAGGGGCACGCTTATTTGCGAAGCGTGCCCCTTGGCATTATTAAAATTTTTTAGCTGTTAACGTCCGTTAAACATTAGGTAGAAGCCCACGGTTGCCATACAAAACAAAACCGTTGCGACGTAATAAATGCATTTTAGGGGCTTTTTCCATCTTTCTTCACCCCGTAGCATAACCCCCGCCTCCACAGCGCCAAGCAGCAGCGCAGGGATTATGTAACGGAAGTCCATGGTGCAGGTGAAGGGATACCTTATACAGAAAAGCGCATAGCTGCCTATAAGCGCCCCGTGGTACAGCACCAGGAAGCGGAAGGACTGCTCTTCCCCTACTATAAGTATTGGATTTTTGCGCATATTGTGGTTTCTGTCATTGCAGTAGCTGTAATAGATGCCTACGGCTATGCCGACGATGCTGAACGCAATCATTATCAAAGCGGCAATTGACATTACGTAAGCCAAAACGTTTTGGGTATTGCTAACGGAAAGCTTGGTGAAATACTCGCCGAAGAAAGAGCTTTTGAAGGCGTAGGGGGCAATACCGTAATCGTAGTATTTGCCTTCTCCTCCCGTCATATCCGTAAGCCCTATATTGGGATACGGATTTTGCAAAGAGAAAGAGCCGCTGCCGCTTAGCCTTTCCCAAAGGCTGTAGCCCTCAAGATACTGGTCGCTGTTTGCGGACATTGCAGGCACGTAGCCCAAGGGCATACCGTAGATAAGCCTGCAGCGTATGGGCCACCACAGCCCCAAGGGGAAACAAACGGCGGCAAACAGCGCAAACTTTTTCCAAAGGGATTTTACGTTGTTTACAACACCCGTTCTTAAATCGAAAAGCTTTGCCAGCATAACGTACGCCGTGGCGATTGCCACCACCGCACCGGAAAGCTTTACCAGCATAGAGCCGCCTATGGCAAGGGCAAGGCAAAGGGAGTTTTTGTAGCTTGGCTCCTTATACCATCTTACGGTGTAAAGCACCGCAACAAATGAAAGCAAAATGCAAAGGCAATCGTTATTAACACTGCCTGCAAGCATAAAAAACGCAGGGTGAAAGGCTATTAAAGCCACCAACGCCACCCTAAGCGCACCTTTAAAATTGAAATGTTCAAACAGCTTATCCGCTGCAACCATCATGGCAGCGGAATAAAAGGTGGTTAGGTATTGAATATTTTCGTAGGCTCTGAACTCGTCAAGCCCCAACAGGTTTTGAAAACGCATCCACAATGCGCTGATAAAGTGATGCAAAGGCGGGTGATAATACTGGGACAAGCCTGCGTTGTAAACCTTTTCCTCGGGCAAAGCCCAATTCTCATAAATATGCCATATATAAGAGTTGTGGCGGGGATATTTTGCGTTGTAGGCTATGCCGAAAACGTCGTGCTGGTTTTGCGGAAGGTGTATGGTAAGCACGTAATTCAACCGCAGGGCAAACCCCATAAGTATAACCAAAAGCACCACGGTTTGGCTGTTTAAAGTACCACGCATTTGGCAAACCAGGGCTACGCCTATCAGCAAAAATGCAATGCAGTACACCATTCCGTCTGCAACGGTATCGGCGGCAATCAGGGCGAAATATCCTGCCACCGACGAAGCGGGGATAACAAGGGCTGCGCCGATACGCTTTACGGGGCTTAGCTTTTTGCTGATAAGCCACACACAGCCGCCGAAAAGCACCGCCGATGCAAAAAAGCTTAGCTTGCCTACGCCAAACGCCTCCACAGCCGCCACCGATAAAGCCAGCGCCCCAAAGCCCCACAAAAGCTTTTTTTCGTGTTTGCTTCTAAAAAGCACCCATCCCGCTGCTGCCAAAATCAAAGCCAGCAGAACTGCACCCACAAGGGGCAGCGACAAGCGCTCTCCGTTTATGCCGTCGTTATAAGGACGCCCCGACGGCTCTATCGCCTGGTGGTACTGCCCTATAAACAAGCAGCAAAGGGTTAAAAACGCCAACACCAAATAGGCGTGCTTTTGGCAAAAATCTATAAGTGTCTGTCCGCCCCGGGCAGTCTGCAGATCCGGTTCGGGCTTGTGTATTTTTTTGTTTTTCACTTTTACTGCCCCTCTTTTTTACTGTCGGCAGTTTCGTGATATTCTTTTTCGGTATTAACCTCCCAAACGGCGGTTTTGTCACTACTGCCCTTGGATATCGCATTAACGGCTTCCATGGCGGTTATCATAGAATGGTCCATGTTATTATAACGGTGCTGACCGTTTCTGCCAATGCAAAACAGGTTTTCAAATCCGTCAAGAAAGCTGCGCACCTCGTCAAAACGGCTGTAGCTTCCGAAATAGGCGGGATACGCCTTTTTGACCTTAAGGCAAACGCTGTCCTTTACGTCCTCACCACGGAGTATGTCGATTTTTTCCACCTCGCTGATGGCAAACTTTATAAACTCCTCCGAGGACATGTTCCACATTTCGTCGCCCTCGTTACAAAAATATTCCAGCCCCATCCAAACGGTGTTTTCGAGATCTGCCACCATGTAGGGTGACCAGTTGTTAAATATTTGCAGCCTGCCTATCTTTACGTCTCGCTCCTGGATATATATCCAGCAGTCGGGTACGATGTTGCCCACGGTCTTCATATTGGTTTTGTTCTCTATGGAAAGCTTGTCCACCAAAAGCCCTACGGTAATAAAATCACGGTATGGCAGGGTGGAAGCAACTTGGCGCACGTTATCCGGCACACGGTCGAAGCCTGCTATCAGATCCTTAACGGGCATGGAGGAAAGGACGTAGTCGCTATCCAAAACGCTCTCCTTACCGTCACGCAAAACCCTTACGCCTGTAACTTTATTACCCTCGGTAACAACGCCCAGCGCCTTGGTTTCGGTAAGTATAACGCCGCCCTTGGCAGTTACCTCGTCAGCCAACGCCTCCCAAAGTTGACCGGGGCCCTTTTTGGGGTACACGAATTGCTCGATCAACGAGGTTTCTACCTGCTTTTTATCCTTTTTAAGCATGGAAAGCAAGGCCTTTTTTAACGAAAGCCCCTTAACTCGTTGAGCGCCCCAATCGGCAGAGATGTTTTCGGGGTTAACGCCCCAAAGCTTTTCGGTATAATCCTCAAAGAACATTTCGTAAAGCGGCTTGCCAAAGCGGTTTATATAAAAGTTTTTAAGGTTATCCTCGGGCTTTTTGAAAATGCAGCTGTAGATATAGCCAAAGCCGCTTTTAACCGTCCTTGCAAAGCCCATGTTTTTGAAGGTTTCTGCCTTCATGGATATGGGGTAATCGAAAAATTTTCTAAGATAAAATATGCGGGAAACACGGGTACGCACAAGCATTACCCGTTCTTCCTTTTCCGGGTCGGGGCCGCCGGGTGCAAGGGGCTTTTGGTTGCCCGTTATAAGGTCGTCGGCAGAAGGTGCGCCCTGGGTAGGGAGAAGCATTTGCCAAAAATCTGTAACCCGCTTGTCCTTGGAGAAAAAGCGATGCCCGCCCAAGTCCATACGGTTGCCGTTATGGCAGGCAGTACGGGATATGCCGCCCATATAGGGGCTTTCTTCGATAACTATAGGCAATACGTCGGTTTTTGTAAGCAGCTCGTACGCTGCAGTAAGTCCGGCAGGACCTGCACCGATGATTATTGCGTGTTTATTGTTTCCCATGCCTATTCTCCTTTAAATACAAATATTTTTCTGCCTGCATAATTCCATATCAAAACTATGCCCGTGACACAAATTTTTACTGCGTATTTCCCAAGCACGCCCAGGGTATCGCCAACCGCAAGCTCGCCGAAATGCTGAAGCAGCACAGTAAGAAAATACCCCACCACGCCAACTGCCGCAAAAACAAGAAAAGCTTTTTTGTTTCTGCCCTGCTTTTGCTGCTTTTCGGTACGGAAAACCATTGCCATTGACAGAATATAGTTAACGGCAAGTCCCGCTATAAAGCCTGCCGAGGTGGCAACTATCCTTGCAACGTTGCCGTTATCGCCCTTGAAAAGCACGTCCCTGAACAGGGCAAATACGCCAAAATCCACAAGGAAGGCTATTGCGCCCACAACGGCATAGCGCAGAAATTCTTTAATTATATCGGCTTTTTTACTGCTCATAAAAGCTCCTTAAAAGGCGTAAAAGATAAAAAACGGGTGCAAATACCAGGTGCCGTTCTGCTTAACCACGTATACACTTACTTCCTTGGTCTCGGCACCATCGTCGCCGTCATAGTTAAGCTCAAGGTCTATACGCCAAACCTCGTCGGTGTTTTCCTCGGTAACAAAGCGAAGGAAGGTTTCGGTATCCAGATTAGGGTCGTCTGCCCTTTTGTCAAGCTCTTCAACGCTAAGCTTTTTCTCTTCCGTCACCTTTGCCTTAAGGCTGTAGCCCTCGCCGTAGTTGGCGTTGTTAACAGAGCCTATCACCTTATCAAGCACGTTTGCCATGGTGGTGTTGCCGGGGAATTTATCGGAAATTATATGAAGCTGCTCGTAGGTGGTTTTAACCTCGGGGGGAAAAGCGGCGTAGTAGCCTTCCCCGTCACAGTTAATAATTGCCTCAAGAGCCTTTTCGATAGGCTCGGTCTTTTCGCTGCCGCCCTTAAAGCTAAGGCGTCCGCCGCCAAAAACAAGCACGGCAACCAAAACGGCAACCAAAGCCACAGCAGCAACGGCTATTATAATTACTTTTTTGCTCATTTTCATTCTCCCGCTTCTGCGTCAACGGCATTCATCTTCATTTGCAAAAAGCTCTCTTTGGATATGGTAACCACACGCTTTTTAGCCGTTGAATCGTAAGAGCTTACAAGCCCCTTTTGCTCAAGCTTGTCTATTATTCGGGCGGCACGGGCATAGCCTATGGAAAGCCTGCGCTGAAGCAAAGAGGTGGAGATAGACTCGCACTCAATGCCGATTTCCAAAGCGTCAAGCTCCAAGGGGTCCATGCTGCCGCTATCCTCGGTGTCAGCCTCGGCGGCGCTGCGCTTAGAGCCCTTTTCACCGCAAAGCTGTGCTTCTTTTTCAATTATTTGCATTACGTCCTCGCTGTACTGCGCTTGTGCCGCCTGCCTTAGATAGGTGCAGACCGAGATAACCTCTCTGCCCTCTACAAAAGCGCCCTGTACACGCAGGGGCTTGGTTGCGCCAACGGGGTTATAAAGCATATCGCCCTTGCCCAAAAGCTTCTCTGCGCCGGTTATGTCAAGGATGGTACGGCTATCCACCTGGGAAGCCACCTTGCAGGCGATACGGGAGGGGATGTTTGCCTTAATAAGACCGGTAATAACGTCAACCGAAGGTCTTTGGGTACCGATAATAAGGTACATACCTGCAGCCCTTGCCTTTTGCGCCAAGCGGCAGATAGAGTTTTCTACCTCGGAGGGTGCCGTCATCATAAGGTCGGCAAGCTCGTCGATTATTATTACCACCTGGGGTATGTATTCTTTTTCCGGGTCGTCGGCGGTAAATTCGTTATATTCCTCTAAGTTGCGGGCGCCAACCTCTTGTATTTCAGAGAAACGGCGTTCCATTTCCATAACCGCCCAGGACAGCGAGCCTGCCGCCTTTTTGGGCTCGGTAACTACGGGAACAAGCAGATGGGGAATGCCGTTATAGTCGGCAAACTCTACCTTCTTGGGGTCGATAAGTATAAGCTTAACCTCGTCGGGACGGGCACGGTAAAGCAAGGAAACGATAAGAGAGTTTATGCACACGGATTTACCCATACCCGTTGCACCTGCAATAAGCAAGTGGGGCATTTTGGATACGTCCAGATGCACCGGGTTGCCTACAACGTCCATGCCAAGGCAGCAAAGCAGGTTGCTTTTGCTGTTTTTGTAGGCGTAATCCTCAAGCAGCTCTCTAAGCCTTACTATGCTTTTGTTTTTGTTGGGGATCTCTATACCTACGGCAGATTTGCCGGGGATAGGTGCTTCTATTCTTACGCTGGTTGCAGCAAGGTGCAGGGCGATATCGTCGCTGAGGTTGGATATCTTGCGTACTCTTACACCCGTATCGGGCTGCAGCTCAAAGCGGGTAACGGTGGGGCCGTGGCTTGTATTTATAAGCTTTGCGCCCACGCCGAAATTGGAAAGCGTATCTATAAGCAGCTCGCTGGTGCGACGGGATTCCTCGGGGGACATACCCACGCCGCCCCTCTCCTTAGGAGCAAGCAGGGTAAGTGGAGGAAACATATAGGGCTGTTCTGCCTTTATGGTTTCACCTTCAACCTCCACGGGGGTGCTGTCTGCCACTACCTCTACGGGGATAGCCTCTTCTGTGGGGGCTGCCGTATCGTCATCTGCAAAAAGGCTTTCCCAATCCGGTTCGGTATCAACGGCAGGTGTTTCCGCAACCTCTGCGGCAGGCTCGGTCGCCTCCTCCGCCGTAGGCTCGGTGCCTTGGATGGGCTCGTCTATCAATGCGGCAAGGATATCGTCAATGGAAGGCTTTTGGGTCTCTGCCCCTTCCTTAGGCTCGTCGGCAACCTCAGGCTCAACCGCTTCTGCAGAGGGGATCTCCTCATACAGGGGCTGTTCCTTTTCCGCCTTGGGGGTGCGGGTGCGGTTTATCTCTATCTGCTCGGGGATGGTAGCTATCTCGGTCACGGGCAGATCGTCCTCGGTAATAAGGGCAGCTTTTCTTTTGTTTTCTTTGGCCTTTTTAGGCTCGACAGGTGGCTCTCTAAGCTCTACGCCGCTACGGCCGGTCTGTTTTACGGGCTCCTCTTTTTCCTCGGGCGCAGGCTCGTCCACAGGTTCAACCTCCTGCACCTGCATCATAACAGAGCGAATGCCCCTTACCATTGCACGCAGCACGCTAAGGGGGGTGCTGTCAAACAGCAAGGGCAGAGTAAGCAACAGCGTTGCCCAAATGAATATAGAGGTAGCGATGTTACCAATCAGCTTGCACAGCGCCGCATAAAAGTAGCCGCCGATAACGCCTGAACCGATGCCCTCCTTGCCCTTGCCGAACATATCGCCGTTAAGCTCGGAAAGCTCGCCGCCGCCGGCAAAGATACCGTGGATTGCCGCCAGCAAAAGCAAAAAGCTTAAGGCGGAAACAAACCATTTTGAGGCAACCTTGTTATTACGTCTGTCCTTATACCAGGTGCGGATAAGGTTTATAAGGTACAAGGGCACCGCCGCCATGCCCCAAAGTCCCACAAGGCCCATTATAAAGGGACGCAAATAGTCGCCTACTATTGCCATATCCTTAATGAACAGCATAAGCAAAAACAGCAAGGCAACTATAAGGCTTATGCAAAGCCCTACGTTTGAATAATCCTTTTTTACCTGGGGGGCAGCAGCCTGCGCCGACTTTGAAGACGTGCTTTTTTTGCCCGTATTTTTCTTGGCAGGCGTTTTTTTAGTGCCGCCCGTGCTTTTTGTACTTGTTTTTTTCTTTTCAGCCATATTATTTACCGTTTCTATATTGTATTAACGAACAGAAAGCAAAAAGCTCTCACCTAAATTTTATTATTTTACAAATAAATCCCAAATTATTGCAAAGCTGCCTGCTGCCAAGCAGTACACGGCAAAGGGGGTAAAGCTTTTATTCTTTGCCAAATAATTCAACAGCTTTATTGCAAAAATGCCGGAAACCGCCGCAACCACCATGCCCACAAGGCAGGGTGCCACGCCAACATCACCAAAAATATCACCCTTTAAGGAAAACAGCTCTAAAATATTGGCGCCAAGTATTGCAGGTATTGACATTAAGAAGGAAAAACGCAACGCATCGCGCCTTTCAAGGTTATTAAAAAGTCCGCCGGTTATGGTACTGCCGGAGCGGGATATGCCCGGCAACACCCCTGCAAGCTGAAACAGACCTATAAACAGCGCCTTGCGAAGCTTGCTGCTTTTAAGGGTTTCGTTGCCCTTGTTAAGTCGGTCGGATACAAAAAGTATGCCGCCGTTTATTAAAAGCAAAACGCCTATTGCCCAGCTTACGGAGGAAAGCGCCTCCACCTTATCGGAAAGCAGGGCGGCAGGTACCAACACAAGGGTGGCAATACAGATCATTACAAACAGTCGCTCCCCCTCGTTAAGCGGTGCCTTAAGCTTCCCGTTAAAGGGGCGGGCAACCAAAGACCCCAACGCCTTAATAAGCATCCAAACGTCCGATGCGTACATTATAAACACGGCAACAAGGGTGCCGAAATGAAGCAATATGTTAAACGCAAACAGGTCCGACTCTCCCGTTACGCCAAAAAGATTTTGCGCCAGTGCCAAATGGCCCGAGCTGGATATGGGCAAAAACTCGGCAATGCCCTGAATAACGCCGTATACCGCCGCCGCAAAAACATTCATAAAAACTATCTCCTTCTTTGTAGCTTTGTCCAAACGATGTGGAATGCCGCAGTTGCCACGCCGCAAATCACAAAGATTATGCAAAGCGCCTTTATGACCTTACCCGCAAAAACAAGGTTTTCGTTTACGTTGGATTGAATGTAGACCCCAAAAACCTTGGTGGCGGAGGAAACGTACTGATTTTCCTTAACGGAAACCACCGCATAATACTCCCCTGCCGTTACGGGTGCGCCCGCAAGCGCCACGCTGCTTTGCCCTTCTACCCTGTAATACTGCAGGCTGTAATCGGCATAGGACGGCTCTATATTTACGTTTACGCTTTTAAAACTGCCGTCCTCCACAGCCACCACGTTTTCGCCCTTTATTACGGGCAGTTGCTTTTGGATGGTTATATAAAAATAGTTTACGCTGTCAACATAGCTGTAACGATAAATATCTGCAGGCGATACGCTGATAAGATAGGTGCCGCACTCGGTAAGGGGAAACTCAACCGCCTCGCCGGTGTTGCCGTTAACATACTTATATGCGCTGTACGCAAGCTCTATACCCTTGGGCTCCGTTTGGATATCGGGCATATACACCCCTTCCGGCGTATAGGTAAAGGTCTTATTCTCCACCTTGATGTCAGCAACCATCTTATCTATAACCACCCTGCTGCTGCCTATTACCGTATCCAGCACGAAGCAGGAGGCGATATAGTCCCCCGGCTCTACGGGCGGGTCAAAGCCGTAGGCACCGGTTTTGCCGTCGGCATATATGCGGCTGTACATCAAATAGCTTTCCGCCCCGGCCACGTTTACGCTGTACTGCGGCACAGCCTCTTCCCCGTTATAGGTGACGTTTAGGGTCTGCACCGTTGCCTTAAAGGACGGCGGAACCGTAAGCAAGGATTCCTCATCCGACACGGAGGGCTGGGATTTTTCGCCAATGGTGTAAACCAGATACTTGCCGGGGCAGGTGACCTTATCGCTAAGGGGCGCTGCTTCCATCTTAACCAGATAGGTACCCATGTCCCTGGGGACTTCAACGGCGCTGCCTTTATCCGAAAGGCTGTTTATGGCGTAATAGCTTACGCTAATATCCAAAAGCTCTGCCGCCCAGGCAGGCGAAACACTGTATTTTACGGGATTATCCATGGCTGTGTGCGCCACGCTTTGCTTTTTTACCGATATATATGCGGTAGCGGTTGTCACCGTAAAGGTGGAAACGGTTTGGGCAGCCTCGTGCATTGAGGTAGAGTTTATATACGCCCTTACCGTATAGACGCCTATATCAACTATCGGTAGCTTGACCTTTTCACCCGTGGTACTGTCGGTAACCTCGTATCTAAGCTCGGGGCTGTACTCGCCTGCATCCGCCGTAGGATAATGGCCTGCGGGCGAATACTCCACCGTAGTGTTTGGCATTATTATGGAAACAGATGCCTTTGCCACGTTATTGGTATCAGCCGCCACGGGCAGAGCAAACGTCAAAAGCAGCAAAAAGCACGTGGCAAGCGCAGTTAATCTTTTTATGGCAATACACCCCCATTCTTAAACCTATACATCATATATAATACTACATTATTAATATATTTTCAAGGGCAAAAAGCAACAAAACTGCCATTTATGCCTTGAAATATGGGCGGTTTTATGCTATGCTTTTTGGGTAAGGGGGCGATGCTTTGGTTAACTTAGGTAATAGCTGGGACGCACTTTTAAAGGAAGAGTTTGCGGCGGACTACTATTTAAGGCTGCGGCAGTTTTTAAAGGAAGAATATTTACGCTCGGGCCATAGGATATTTCCGCCTATGAACGACATATTCAACGCTTTGAAAATGACGGATTATAACGACGTTAAGGTGGTTATAATCGGGCAAGACCCATACCACGGCTTTGGGCAGGCACACGGAATGTGCTTTTCCGTAAGCAAGGGGGTGGACGTGCCGCCTTCCTTGGTGAATATATACAAAGAACTGCAGGCGGATTTGGGCATAACGCCACCGTCCCACGGTTATCTTGCCGATTGGGCAAAAAACGGCGTACTGTTGCTGAACGCCGTGCTAACGGTTAGAGAAGGTCAGGCAGGCAGCCACCGCGGCAAAGGGTGGGAGCTGTTTACCGACCGAATTATAGAACTGCTTAACAAGCGGGAAAAACCCATGGTATTTATGCTTTGGGGCAACTACGCCAAGGCTAAGGCAAGCCTTATTGACGGCACACGGCACAAAATTCTTACCGCCGCACACCCAAGCCCGCTTTCTGCCTGGAACGGCTTTTTCGGGTGCCGCCATTTTTCCGCCGCCAACGCCTTTTTGGGCGAGAATGGGGTGGATTGGAGAATAGGAGAGTAGATTATGCTTTTAAAATTTACCAAAATGCACGGTTGCGGCAATGATTATATATACGTAAACTGCTTTGAAACGGAGCTTACCAACCCCAACGAGGTTGCCGCAAAGCTTTCCGACCGCCATTTTTCCGTAGGCGGTGACGGGCTTATTATGATTTGCCCTTCGAATATTGCCGATGCAAAAATGCGTATGTTCAACGCCGACGGCAGTGAGGGCAGAATGTGCGGCAACGCCATACGCTGCGTGGGCAAATATCTTTACGATAGCGGCATTGCCAAAAAGGACGTTATTACGGTTGAGACCCTAAGCGGCATTAAAACCCTTTATATGAAGGTGGAAAACGGTGTTGCCGTTGGTGCCACCGCCGACCTTGGCAAAGCCGTTTTTGAAAAAAACGCCGTCCCCGTAATATGGGACAGCGATAGCTGCATTGCCGTTCCTCTTACCGTCCGTGACAGAGAGTTTGTCTGCACCGCCGTATCCATGGGCAGCGCTCACTGCGTGTGCTACGTGGAGGACGTGCAGGGCTTTCCCCTGGACGTTTACGGCAAGGCGATGGAGGTACACCCCGCCTTCCCCGAGCGTGTCAATGCAGAGTTTATCAAGGTGCTTAACCCCCACACCATAGAAATGCGTGTGTGGGAGCGTGGCAGCGGCGAAACTTGGGCCTGCGGCACGGGTGCCTGCGCTTCGGCGGCAGCTTCGGTGGCGCTGGGCTATTGCCCTGCAGGTGAAGATATAACCGTGTGCCTTAAGGGTGGCAAGCTGGTTATTAACGTAACGGCAGACCGTGTGCTTATGACAGGCCCCGCCGTTAAGGTTTGCGACGGCGTGGTTGAAGTATAAAACTGAAGGGCGGCGTTTGCCGCCCTTCGTCTTACCTTTCTGCTCTTTTACGCTATTGCATCGTTGTTTACTACGAAAGTTGCCAGTTCTTCTGCTGTGGAGCACAGCTCCTTGGGTATCTCATAAGAAAGGACAAGCTTTCCGTCCTTCGCCGTTATCGTCCATTTTTCCAAGCATTCCGACACGTGATAGGTTTTGCCGTTTTTCTTTATCTCCAAAGTCAATCTCTCCTTTCCGCCTGCTGTTCAAGCCATTTTATAAACGCCGTTTTGGGAACCATAATGCGGTTGCCCACGTTGACCGAGGGAAACCCCTCGCTTTTTAAAAGCCCGTAAGCGCCGGAGCGGGATATGCACAGAGCAGCGGCGACCTCCTTTGCCGAAAGAACAATAGGCAGCTCGTCATAGCTTTTGTAAAGACATTGTTTCATTAAGTTTCCCCCTTTCACGACTATGATAGCAGAGTATAAGGGTAATAAAACGGACTAAAATTAACTTTGAATAAACAGCTTGTATAAAGCAAAAAAGCTTGTAGAATGAGGTTGACTCTATCTACAAGCTTTATTTGTGCTTTTATTCAAGTTTGCAAAAAATGGAGTGCTGCTTGCTAAGCTTTGGTGCCGTTTATTATAAGACGTCCGCCGCCGCTTTTGTACAGATACACGTTTTGGTAACCGTTACCGTCGGTAAGTGTAAAGGACACGCACCAACAATCGGTATTGCCGTCGTAGGATACGCTGTAGTCCGTATATTCAACGTCCGTTTGGCGCAGCGCCATGGCAAGTGCATCGGATTTACTTGTTATTACTTTTGCCTCTGCCCCGTAAACGAATCCTTCGGTAATACGCTCGGTCTCTCCCGCAATTACACCGTTTGCAACCTCTTCCCAAGAGAAGGCGGCAAACCTGGAAGAAAAGTTTACGTTTTCTCTGATAAAGGCTATACCGTTCCTCTTAAGAGTGTTGGGGGTGACTACGCCTTTGTCAATAGCGTCCTTCAAAGTGTCGGTTGTTCCGTCGGTATAATAAACGGTTATATACTTGCTTTTTGCAGTATCAAAAGAATAGGTATAATCGTAAAGACTGTAGAAAACCTCTTTTGTATTTTCTACCGCTTTGCCCTCGGATTCGTCAACTATTCTGTCTACCCTTTTAGCTTCTTCTTTTTCCTCGGCACTGTTGTGTATTATTAGGCGGGTTATGCCTTGGGCATCCAAATAAACTATTTTACTGCCGTTAAATTCCCCGGAATTGTAAAGCCATACGGCGTAAACGTCGTTTTGGTAATCTGTGTCTACTGCAGCTTTTTCAAAGCTTTCCTCAAACTCTGACGCCGCCAACAGCTGTGCTGCCGTTTCAAGATTTACCGTAGACGCATCATCAAAGCCTGCGGTGTTTACAAAGCCCTCGGTTTGAAGCGTTCCGTGTATTTCCGCCCTACCCTCCAATGCCGCATCAAGCTTAGGTGTGCTGCGCTCGGGGTCGGCAAGGTCGTTGCTGTCAATATCATCAAGATAATACTTAAACTGCAGATAATAGTCCAACTCCCCAATGGGTTCCTTCATATAATGCACGCCGTAAGCATCCAGTTCTTCCAAAGCGATATTGCCGTTGTGAAGCGCTTGAACTATATTCTCCTTAGTTCCGTCGGTATAATGCACAACGTAATACAGGCTGTCGATACAGCCGAAAAAGTACCTGTATTCCTCATCATACCAAAAAGTTTCTTCTGCAGGCTGTTCCATTAAGGTAATGCGAGTTTCAAAATAATCTTCCACCCACTGAACCTCTTTTTTTGTTATGCCCGCATCACGCTTAAGTATACGGGACGCATCAAGGCTATCCACCTTTCCGTCCTTGTTGAAATCTGCCGCTGTCAGCGCCTCGCCTTCAAGCGTTATAAGCTGAGCGTCGTGCTTAAGCACACGGGCAGCATCAAGGCTGGATATCTTGCCGTCGCCGTTTACGTCGCCGGAATATACAACGCCTGCCGAAGCGGTTACGCCAACGCCAAGCACAAGGGAAAGCAACAGTGCAACGATTCTTATTCTTTTCATTGTAGACCCTCCTTTTAAGGTATTATAGTGTAATCCCGGGTATATAAAACCGCCTTACACTATATAAGACGAACAAAAGGCAAAAAACTCTCACCCTTTTTACAAATTTATTTTATTTTATATTTTTTCGTCTGTCAACATCAATCAGCCCCGCTTTTAGTTTTTTGTATACCTGCACAAAAATTCGGTTTTTAGTTTGTGCATATTTACTTGTGCGTAGTAGTGTTAACTATTATGATAACGCGCGGCTGCACTTTGCACCGCAAAACGAAAAAAGCCGCAATTTATGCGGCTTTTTGTTATGTATATTGTTTTTTTTATGCAAGTTCGGGAAGAGAAGCTGCTGCAACAGACTGACCTACGCGGCGGCTCTTTTCATCGGGAATGTGAAGCTGGATCTTAGCTGCAAGCTCGGGGAATTCGGTATCCAAAACTTCCTTTGCCTTGCCAAGAAGGATGGTGCCGCCCTCACCGGAGGTTACACGGCCCATAATAAGGATGTGCTTGATATCGTAGAAACGAGCGTAGTAAGCGATAGCATAGCCGAAGCATACGCCGATGGTGCTGTATACCTTAGCGGCACGTTCGTCGCCTGCTTCCATAAGCTTTTGAACAACCTTAAGCTTTTCTGCAGGGGAGAGGCTTTCGTCAAGCTCGATACCTGCGGCGGGAGCGTACTTGATAACGCCATCCTGAGAGAAATACTTAACGCCGCAGCCGTAGTCGCTGGACCATTCGTCAACCATTGCGTCGGGACAGAAGTCACAGGGAACAAAGGCAAGCTCGTTAAGCCAGCCGGTAATGTTGCCTGCACCGTCAACGTAGCCTGCTGCTTCGGAGGTACCCATAGCCACGCCAACCACGTTGTTGTCACCCAAGGACATTGCACCTGCAAGGGCGGTAACATCGCCGTCGTTAGCAACAACCAGGGGAACGTCGCCTATTTCTTTTGCAACGTCGATATACATATTCTTAACGTGCTTATCAAAGTCCTCGTCGGAAACCTTAAGGAAGAGAGAAGCAACCATTATACGGTTATCAACGTAAATACCTGCGCTGGAAACGCCGATAGCGTCAACACGGGGCATTTTGGAAGCTGCGGTCTTCATAGCGTTAAGGATGCCTTCGTAGTGATACTTGGGATCTGTATTGGTCTTGGGGAACCAAACAACTTCTTCGGAATAAACGGATTCACCGTTAACAACAGCAGAAACCTTTCTGTCGCTGCCGCCTGCGTCAAAGCCTATACGGCAACCGTCAAGATGTCTGCCGATGGGACTTGCGGTTTCATATCTTTCGGGAGCGTTAGCCAGATCGGTAAGAACAACCTCAAAGGGCTTTTCGTAAACGCGTTCCATAAACTTATAGTCAAATTCTCTTTCGCCGCCGTCTTTATACGCAGCAACGATGCGCTCACCAAGAACGGGTGCGCCTGCAAGGATTATCTTATAGCCGCCGTAAACCCAAAGCATGGTCTTTACAAGACGTTCAATATATCTGTAGTTTTCTTCGTCCTTACCGGTGCCTTCTTTGTAGATGCGGGTCTTATAAACGGAGGTGTATTCGTTGTTGCGAACAACGCCTATAACAACGTCCTGACCATCTGCCTTAACAGCCTCTTCAAAATCTCTGCACACAACGGACATGGGTGCAAACTGGGGATCGAGAATGGGGGTAACCTTAAGCTTCATAGCGTACTGTGCCTCCTATAATGGTTTTTTGTATATTAATATTTTCATCAAAGATAACAAGGTCAGCATCCTTGCCGCTTTCGATAGAGCCCTTTGTATCCGCCACGCCGATAGCCGTTGCGGGGTTAAGGGATGCAGCGTTAACAACCTGATAAAGGGGAAGGTCGGTGTTGTTAAGCACGTTACGAACAGCGTCGTTAAGCTTAAGCACGCTGCCTGCTATGGTGCCGTCCTCAAGGAGGCATTCAATACCCTTAAGATAGAACTTCTGACCGCCAAGCTCATACTCGCCGTCGGGCATACCGCCTGCACGGGTACAGTCGGTAATAAGGCAAAGCTTGTCGCCCTTTACCTTAGCGATAAGGGAGAACAGACCCTTATGGATATGGAAGGTATCGCAGATAAGCTCTACGGAAACGTCGGTAGTAAGTGCCGCACCTACAACGCCGGGCGCTCTGTGAGTAAGAGGAGTCTGAGCGTTGAACAAGTGGGTTACGTGGCCTACACCATTGGCGGTAGCTTCAACAGCCTGCTCAAAGGTGGCGTTGGTGTGACCCATGGAGATGAGTATACCGGTTTCTTCCTTAAGCTCTCTTATAGCGGCGTAATCCGCATCCTGCTCGGGAGCCATGGTAGCGATCTTTATAAGCTTGCCGTATTTTCTAAAGAAATCAGCGTTGGGAACAAGTATATGCTCCTCTGCCTGGGCCCCCTTCTTTTTAGCGTTGATGTAGGGGCCTTCAGCGTTAACGCCGAGGATTGCGGCACCGTTCCAGCTTTTGCTTTCTTCCTGCAATGCGCCGATAGTATCAAACGCCTTGGTAAGCTCTGCTACGGAAACGGTCATGGTAGTGGGCAACCAACCGGTTACACCGTTTTTAACGATGCCCTCTGCCATTTTGCGGATACCCTCTGCCTTACCGTCGGAGGCATCCTCACCAAGATAGCCGTGAATATGTATGTCGATAAAACCGGGGGCAACGTAGCCGCCCTTTGCATCGATAACCTCAGCATCTGCAGGGATGCTGCAGGGGCATACAACGCCGCTTATTTTTTCGTCATAAGCCAGCGCCTTGCCTTCTACGATACGATCTTTAAGTATTATTTTTGCGTTTTTTATGTATTTCAAAGCCAAACATCCTCCTTATAATCAACTTTATATCATTATACTTTATGCTTGTGTAAAAATCAAGTACCGCCAAGGATAATTTTGCCTATATGTGCGGGATTTTTTGCGGTAGGTGCAGGCAGTATTTTATCCGCAAAGCCGTAGCCCCAAGGAACAAACAAAAAGTCAAAGCCGCAGGTCTCTGCGGTTAGCTTGTCCGTAAGGGAATCACCCACGTACAAGACCTTCTCTGCCTTTATGCCAAGCCCCGCCATTGCGGCGTTGGGAATATCCGGAGAGGGCTTGCGTCTTCTGTCATCACTTTTGCCGCAGGCGGCAACCACCAGCCCCGGGAAAAATTCATTTACAAGATACTTTACAAAGGGGTCATCCTTGTTGCTTGCCACCGCAACGGGCACCCCTGCCGCCTTAAGCCGGGCAAGCAGCTCCGGCACGCCCTTGTAGGGGACGGTGTTTACCGCAGGATGCTCTTTATAATAGCTTACAAACATTGCCAGCGCCTCTTTTACCGTGGCTTCATCCGTTCCGGGGGGACAGCAACGCTCCAAAAGCTTATAGGCGCCGTCGCCTATACGGGCACGGACCTGCTCGGTGGTAAGGGCGGGAAAAGAAAACCTTGAAAGCGCATAACCGACAGCGCCGGAGAGATCCTCCAGCGTGTCAAGCAATGTGCCGTCAAGGTCAAAAATTACTGCATCGTATTTCATTATTTGTCGCCAAGTACTCTGTTAAGATATACTTCAACGTCGCCAACAGTCTTAAGGGTAAGAGCGTCTTCGTCAGAGATAACAATGCCCATTTCACTCTCAAGAGTCATAAGAATCTCAACAAGGTCAAGAGAGTCTGCGCCCAAATCTTCCATTATATTGCTGTTTTCATTTATCTCGGAAGGATCAATTCTAAGTTGTTTTGCAAGTACCTCAATTATTCTGTCTTTCATTACTAAATAACCTCCAATAAATACGTAAAAATGAGGGGGTTGGTATCAACCACACTCTTCTATAATAATATAAAAGCTTGATTTTGGCAAGAGGTTTTTTAAATTTAATATTTTTTGATTTTCATTACCCTTTGTTGTTGACTATATTTTTAGATTGTGATACAATAAGTTGAATATGGATAATTATGTGGAGTAGTGTGGGGGTAGTATCGGTTTTATGGTTATTTTGGGCATAGATCCGGGCCTTGCCACGGTGGGTTACGGGGTGATATCTGCCGAGGGCGGCTCTTTTAGGGCGCTGGAATACGGGGCGGTTATTACCAAGCCCCACTCCCTGCTGGAAAAGCGCATAAAGCAGATATACGATGACGTTTTGGCTATTCTTAAGCGGCACAAGCCCGACGTTTTGGCGATAGAGGAGCTGTCTTTTAACAAAAACGCCAAGACCGCCATTGACGTTGCCCAATGCCGCGGCGTTATACTGCTGGCGGCGGAGCAATGCGGCGTTGACGTTTACGAGTACACGCCCCTACAGGTAAAGCAAAATCTTGTGGGCTACGGCAGGGCGGAAAAGGGGCAGATAATGTACATGACAAAGCTGCTTTTAAATCTTGCCGAGGTGCCCAAGCCCGACGATACGGCAGATGCGCTGGCAATAGCCATTTGCCACGCTAATTTTGTTTCCCACAATTACGGATGGAGATAGGATATGTTTTATTATATAAAGGGCAAGCTTGTGACCCTTGCCAACGATTTTGCCGCTATTGACTGCGGCGGTGTTTGCTATAAGCTATGGGTAAGCGGCAGCACCCATTCGGCGCTGGCGCCCCATTACGGCGGCGAGGCGTTGCTTTACACCTACATGAACGTGCGTGAGGACGTTATGGAGCTTTACGGCTTTGCCACGGAGGAGGAGCTGGGGCTGTTTAAAATGCTTATAGGCGTATCCGGCGTAGGTCCCAAGGCAGCAGGTGCCATACTTACGGGGCTTACGGTACAAAGCCTTACGGCGGCGATAAACGCAGGGGACGCCAAGGCCATAAGCCGCGCTCAAGGCGTGGGGCTTAAGACCGCCCAGAAGATTATACTTGAGCTTAGCGGCAAGCTTACCGCTATTGACAGCGCAGACGGCGGCGCAGTTGCCTCGGGCAGTGTGGATAACGACGCCATGGATGCCCTTATGGTATTGGGTTTCCGCAGGGATGAGGCTACGGCGGCACTTAAGGGGCTGCCTGCGGCGTTACCCTTAGAGGAAAAGATAGGCGAGGCGCTTAAGCGTCTTAACAGAATATAAATTGAAAGGAGGCGCAGAGATGCCGCTTAATACGGGTAGTGAATACGAATTTGATTACGAAAGCCGAATAATGGACAGCGGTTTTTCCGCAGAGGATGCAGAAAACGAAAACTCTTTGCGTCCCAAGTGCATAGAGGACTACGTGGGGCAGGAAAAGGTTAAGGAAAACCTTTCGGTATTTATTGCCGCCGCCAAGGAGAGGTGCGACAATCTTGACCACGTTTTGTTGCACGGCCCACCCGGCTTGGGCAAAACCACCTTATCTATGATAATTGCCGAAGAGCTTGGGGTAAACCTAAAGGTTACCTCCGGCCCCGCCATAGAAAAAAGCCGCGATCTGGCAGCGTTGCTTACCACCCTGGGAAGGAACGACATACTGTTTATAGACGAGATACACAGACTTCCCCGTCAGGTGGAAGAGGTGCTTTATTCCGCTATGGAGGACTTTGCCCTTGACCTTATGATGGGCAAGGGACCTGCGGCACGCAGTATACGCATACCCCTTAAGCCCTTTACGCTGATAGGCGCAACCACACGGGCGGGTCAGCTTTCCTCCCCGCTCCGTGATAGGTTTGGTATGCTTTTCCGTTTGGAGATGTATACCCCTGAAGAGCTGGGGCAGATAGTGACCAGAAGTGCGGGGATATTGGGCATTGAAATCTCCCGGGAGGGGGCTTTGGAAATAGCCGGCAGAAGCAGAGGCACGCCCCGTATAGCCAACAGGCTGTTAAAGCGTGTGCGTGACTTTGCCCAGGTTATAGGTGACGGCGTTATAGACCGTGCCATTGCAGACAGAGCGCTTGGCAGCTTGGATATTGACGAGCTGGGCCTTGACAGCACCGACAGACGGATGCTTACCGCCATAATAAAGCATTTTGGCGGCGGGCCCGTGGGGCTTGAGACGCTGGCAGCGGTAACGGGTGAGGAAGCGGTTACCCTTGAGGACGTTTACGAGCCGTACCTGCTGCAGCTTGGGTTTTTAAACAGAACACCCAGAGGGCGCTGTGCTACGGCGGGTGCCTACCGTCATTTGGGGCTTGTTGCACCCAAGGGCACGGCAGAGCAAACAAAATTTTTTGACGACTAAAGCGAGGAAAGCTTTATGTATATAGCTTCTAATTGGAAAGATTACACCCTTATTGATGCAGGTGGCGGCAAGCGGCTTGAAAAATGGGGTGATTACGTGTTGGTTCGTCCCGATCCCCAGATAATATGGGGCGGCGGCGAGGGGGCGGAGTGGAAGTCTGCCCACGGCATTTATACAAGGGCCTCCGGCGGGGGCGGCAGCTGGGTTAAAAAGGATATGCCCGAGGAATGGGTGATAAGCTACGGCAACAGCATGAAGTTTTCCGTATCCCCCATGGGCTTTAAGCATACCGGCGTTTTCCCCGAGCAGGCGGCTAATTGGGATTGGTTTTCTGACCTTATCCGCAAAAGCGGCAGAAGAATAAAGCTGCTTAATTTGTTTGCCTATACGGGCGGTGCCTCGGTTGCGGCGGCGTTGGCAGGCGCTTTTGTGTGCCACGTGGACGCCTCTAAGGGCATGGTTGCCAGGGCAAAGACCAATGCGGCGCTTAGCGGCGTAAGGCAGGACGGCATACGCTACATAGTGGATGATTGCTTTAAGTTTGTTCACAGAGAGATACGCAGGGGCAACAAATACGACGCTATTATTCTTGACCCGCCCTCCTACGGGAGAGGGCCTAACGGCGAAAAGTGGTCATTGGAAAACGACCTTTGCGGCTTGGTTGCGGATTTGGTTCCCTTGCTTTCCGACGAGCCATTGTTTGTTCTTTTAAATTCATATACGGCGGGGCTTTCCCCTTCCACCTGCGGTTACATTTTGGGCGACGCCCTTACAAAACGCTTCGGCGGCAGGGTGGAAAGTGACGAGCTTGGCTTGCCCGTTGTTAAAAGCGGCTTGTGTCTGCCCTGCGGCGCATCCAGCCGCTGGACGGTTTGAGGTTACTAATGTCTTACATTGATATAAAAGGTCTTGTTTTTTCCTACGATGAGGAAGGACAGGAAAAGATTTTTGACAATTTAAGCCTTAGCGTTGAGGAAGGCAGCTATACCGCCGTT
>JAZUNS010000045.1:0-6195 GCA_045604285.1 Eubacteriales bacterium | reverse complement strand
CCTCGGGAATAATTATGCTTTCAAGGGCTGTGCAGTAGTAGAACGCATGGTCGCCGATTGTTGTTACGCTGTCGGGGATTGTAATGCTTGTAAGGGATTCGCAATGGGAGAACGCATGGTCGCCGATTGTTGTTACGCTGTCGGGGATTGTGATGCTTGCAAGGGCTGTGCAGTAGTAGAACGCATGGTCGCCGATTATTGTTACGCTGCCGCCGATAGTAATGCTTTCAAGGGCGTCGCAGGCTAAGAACGCAAAGTTACCGATAGTTGTTACGCTATCGGGGATTGTGATGCTTTTAAGAGCGTCGCCGTAGGAGAACGCAAAGTTACCGATAGTTGTTACGCTATCGGGGATTGTGATGCTTTTAAGAGCGTCGCAGTAGGAGAACACATAGTCGCCGATAGTAGTTACGCTGTCGGGAATAGTTATGCTTGTAAGGGCGTCGCAGTAGTAGAACGCGTAGTCGCCGATTGTTGTTACGCCTTCTTCTATAACCGCTTCTTTGATTTCCGACTTTCTGCTACGCCAATCTTCGGTTGAGTCGGATGAATAATTCTTCATAGCGCCGTTGCCGGATATGGTAAGCACGCCGTCGGTAAGATCCCAAAAGATGCCCTCTTGTACCTCTGCAGAGGGTTCCGCAGGTGTTTCAACCATTACGGAGCTATCTGTGGGCAAATAGCTTTCGCTATAATAGCTGTCGTCGTTATTGGAATAGCTTTCTTCTACGTCGCCGCCGCCGCTTAGGTTAACTATACAGCCCACTACAACTATTATCGCAGCCAGCAGGGTAAACACCCAGTCTTTGCTTCTATAGGTCATAACGCTCCTCCGGAAATATTATTTACAGCTTAGAATACCACATTTTTGCATTTTGTGCAATAGCAAAAGGGCCTTCGGAATGCATCCGAAAGCCCGCTGGGGTCAGTTGTAGTTGTAGATTATATTGGCAGAGGTCAATAGACCGTTATTATCTCCGAGCGATATTGCGTTCCACTGCTCCTTGCTACCGCCGTATTTTACGGTTTTAAGCGCTCTACAGCAGGTAAACGCCTTGTTGCCGATGGAAACAACGGTGTCGGGGATAGATATATCGGTAAGGCCTTCACAAGAATAAAAGGTTTCGTCACCGATAGAGGTCACGCCCTTGGGTATGGCGAGATTTTTAATAGCGGGACAGTAATAGAAAGCGCCTTTGGCTATTGAAGTAACGGAAGCGGGGATGTTTACTTCGCTAAGCGCCTTACAAGAGGAAAACGCCCACACGCCGATAGTGCGAAGACTGTTGGGAAGGCTTACGCTTACAAGGTAGCCCAGGTCGAAAAAGGCGTAGTCGCCGATAGACGTTATGCCCTCGTTTATTACGACCTTTTTTATCTCATACTTTTTGATGCGCCAATCCTCTTTGGAAACGAAGGAATAGTTTTTCATAGCGCCCTTGCCCGATATGGTCAGCACGCCGTTTGCAACAGTCCAGGTGACGAAATCGGCAGTGGTAGTCGCCTTTGGGGTTGCGGCGGTGCTTTCGTCACCGAACAGCTTGGAGAAGTCCTCCACCTTTTCCGTCTTGGGGGGAGCGGCGGGGGTATCCTGCTTAAAAGTAAGGCTTACAGAGGAAAGTTTAGAGTTTCCCTCACCCTTTTTTACGCTTGCCCACTGGCTTTTACTGCCGCCGAAGGTAACGTTGCTAAGGTTTGTGCAGCCGTAAAAACAGCTTTTGCCTATATATGTAAGGGCGGCGGGCAGCATTAACATAACAAGACCCGTACAGCCGTAAAAGGCTTCGTCCCCCAGGGTGGTAACGCGGTTGGGGATTTTTATGCTCGGCAGTGCGGTACAGTTATAAAAGGCACCGTGTCCGATGGCGGTAACGCTGCTTGGAATAATCAGGCTGTTAAGGCTTTTACAATTATAAAAGGCATACGCGCCGATAGAGGTCAGGTTTTCGGACAAGGATACTGCGGAAAAACTTTCGCAACCGGAAAAGGCGTTGTCGCCTATGGAGGTAATGCTTTTCGGCATACTCATGCCCGTAAGGGATTTACAGCCATGAAAAGCGCTTTTGCCTATGGAGGTAACGGTTTTGGGGGTGGATACGCTTTTCAGATTTTTACAGTCGTAAAATGCGCTTTCGCCTATGGTGGTAATACCTTCTGATATAACTACACGGGTTATATCGTTTTTCCCGGCAAGCCAGTGCTTGGTATCACCGTGGGCAAAGTTTTCCATAGGGCCCTTGCCGGTTATGGTCAGCACGCCGTCAACAAGGGTCCAAGGGGTTTTGGCGGAACCGGCGGGGGTCGTCTTTTTGCGGTCTGCCGCACAAACCAGATTGGCGGAAAGCAGGCGGGCGTTATTGGAACCCTTGGTTATCCTATGCCAGTCGGCGGTAGAGCCGTTGTAATATACGGTTTTGATGTTATCGCACCAATAAAAGGCGTTTGCGGCTATAGAGGTAACACTTTTCGGGATATTTACCACGTTAAGACCAGTGCAGTTATAAAAAGCGTTTTCGCCTATATGGGTAACGCCCTCATGGATAACAACGTTTTTTATCTCGCCGCGCTTGCCGCGCCAGTCATCGGTGATGTTGGAATTTTGGGGATAGTTTTTTATGGCGCCGTTGCCCGATATGGTCAGCACGCCGTTATTAAAAGCCCACAACACGGGTTTGGTGCGAGTAGTTTCGGCGGCTGCAGTGGAAGTGCTTTCCGTCTTTGAAGTGACGGGTGGAGTATAGTTGTAAACCTTTTTTGCTTTGGCAAGTGCGGCGTTGTTATCTTCTATTGTTATCTTCTTCCATTGAGCCTCGCTACCAAAATAATTAACGGTTTTTAGGCTTTCGCACCAATAAAAAGCCTTTTCACCTATAAAATTAAGACTTTTAGGCAAAGTAATAACAGAAACTAAAGCATGTAAGTTAAAAGCATCACCGCTGATAGAGGTTATACCCTCTTTTACAACTATCTCTTTTATCTCCTTATGTCTATAACGCCAAAACTTAGGCGAGTCGGCAGGGATAAACTCCATAGGTCCCTTGCCCGATATGGTCAGCACGCCGTTCTTGATGCTCCAATCCAAGGTTGCAAATTTGGGCTTTTCGGCAGCCACAGAGGATACGGGGGCTTTTTCGGATTTGTTGCCGCCCATATTAGTCACAAGACTAAGCACCGCAAGCACCGCCGCCAGCAGAGCATAAACGTAGTCTGCTTCCCGAACGGTGTCGCCGGAAAGGATAAATGCACAGCCCACGAAAAGTATTATGCAGGCAAGAAACGTGAACAGCCAATCTTTTTTGTACATAAAAGCCTCCGTTTGAAAGTCAACGTAGAATTTTCATTGCATTGAAAAGTAACTTATTTTTAGGATAACATATTTTATCGTTATATTCAAGGGAATTTTAAGGGGTTTGCCGCTTCAAAGGGCAAAAAAGGGCTTTCGGAGTGTATCCGAAAGCCCTAAAGCGTTTAGTTGTAGTTGTAAATTATAATTGCATCGGTAAGGTCGTAGTTGCCTCCGCCTATATCAATATTATTCCACTGAGCTTCACTGCCGCCGTAGTATACGGTGAAGAGGGCTGTGCAGCCGTCGAACGCAAAGCCGCCGATTGTTGTTACTCTATCGGGGATTGTAATGCTTGTAAGGGCGTCGCAGTTGGAGAACGCATAGTAGCCGATAGTAGTTACGCTGTCAGGAATAGTTATGCTTTTAAAAGCGGAGCAGGAGGAAAACGCGTTGTCTCCGATAGTGGTTACGCTGTCGGGGATTGTGATGCTTGTAAGGGCGGTGCAGGCGCAGAACACACTATCGCCAATTGTAGTTACGCCCTCAGGGATAGTTATGCTTTTAAGAGCGGAGCTGTAGGAAAACGCGCTGTCTCCGATAGTGGTTACGCTATCGGGGATTGTAATGCTTTCAAGAATGTCGCAGTCGGAGAACGCATAATCGCCGATTGTTGTTACACTGTCGGGGATTGTGATGCTTTCAATGGCGGTGCAGGCGCAAAACGCATAGTCGCCGATTGTTGTTACGCCTTCTTCTATAACCACTTCTTTGATTTCCGACTTTCTGCTACGCCAATCTTCGGTTGATTTATATGTATAATCCTTCATATCACCGTTGCCGGATATGGTAAGCACGCCGCCTGTCAGGTTCCAAGAACTGCCGTCCGTTGTTTCTGCATTTTCTGTATTGTACTTAAAAATTATGTTGGCATTGGTAAGATTTTCGTTATTATTGCCGATTTCTATATCGTTCCACTGTGCTTCACTGCCGCCGTAGTATACGGTGGAGAGGGCGTCGCAACCAGAGAATGCAGAGGTGCCGATAGTTGTTACACTGTCGGGGATTGTGATGCTTGTAAGGGCGTCGCAGTAGGAGAACGCATCGTTGCCGATAGTTGTTACGCTATCGGGGATTGTGATGCTTGTAAGGGCGTCGCAGAATTGGAACGCAGAGGTGCCGATAGTTGTTACGCTATCGGGGATTGTAATACTTCTAAGAGAGGAGCAGTTGTAGAACGCAGCGCTGCCGATTGTTATTACGCTATCGGGGATTGTGATGCTTGTAAGGGCTGTGCATTCGAAGAACGCAAAGTTACCGATAGTTGTTACGCTGTCGGGGATTGTGATACTTCTAAGAGCGTAGCAGCCGGAGAACGCATAGTTGCCGATGGTTGTTACGCCTTCTTCTATAACCACTTCTTTGATTTCCGGCTTTCTGCTACGCCAATCTTCGGTTGATTTATATGTATAATCCTTCATATCACCGCTGCCGGATATGGTAAGCACGCCGTCAGTGAGATTCCAAGTGATGCTTTCCTGCGTTGGGTAAGATTCATCATTATAGCTTGAATCGTCGTTTGTATCGGTTCCGCCAAGGTTAACTATACAGCCCACGAAAACTATTATCGCCGCCAGCAGGGTAAACACCCAATCTTTACTTCTATAGGTCATATAAAGCTCCTTTAAAAATCAAAGTTGTAAATTATTTCGGCATCGGTTAAACAATAGTTTCCGCCACGTATGGCGATATATCCCCATTGCGCTTCGCTGCCACGGTAGTAAACGGTTTTAAGATTTTCACAGCCGAGAAACGCATGTTCGTTGATAACGTAAACGTTTTCGGAAAACGTAACTCTTTCAAGACTTGAGCAGTTTTCAAATACAGATTGATAAATTGACTCGATTTTGTTGGAGATTGCGATGCTTTCAAGGGATTTACAACCGCTAAAAGCCCTGCTTTGGATTTCGTTAACCGTATTGGGTATATTTATATTTGCAAGTGATTCGCAATTATAAAACGCACTGTCGCAAATCTGAGTTAAACCGTTGGGCAAGTATACGTTTTCAAGGGCGGTGCAGGTAAAAAACGCTTCTTTACCAATAAAATTAACCTCTTTTCCGATGGACACGCTTTTAAGGCTATCACAAGAGTAAAACGTGCCTTCGCCTATGTTGGTTACTTGGTTGGGAATAGTTATTTCCGTTAAGGCATCACAGCCGGAAAAGGCATAGTTTCCGATTTTGGTCAAGCTTTCGGGAAGCTCTAAGCTTTCAAGCCTTGTGCAAGAAGTAAAGGCATTTTCGCCTATAGAAATTACGCCGTTACCCATTGTTACGGAGATAAGCAGATAGCAACAGTTAAACGCATTATTACCGATAGTAGTTACGCTGTCGGGAACATTTATTTTTTCCAGATATTCACAATTCTCAAAAACGCTGTCGCCGATGGAAATAATACTGTCGGGCAACACGACTTCTTTTACTTCGCAATTATTCTTGAAGCAATAGTCGTAGATATGGGTAACCCTGTAGCCTTCTGCATATTCGGGAATCTCTATTTTGCTTAAATCGGTACCCTCAACGCCCACAACGGCAAGAGAGTTACTGCCCTCAACAAAGCTATAGGAAAGCTCATACAGGGGCTTTGCTGCGGATTCCTCAGGGGCAGGCTCCTCCGTATCGCCGCCGCTTAGGTTAACTATACAGCCTACGAAAACTATTATCGCCGCCAGCAGGGTAAACACCCAATCTTTACTTTTATAAGTCATAATACTCCTCCGAATTTAATGGTTTAACGTATTTCAACGGTGGCGCCGGAAAGGATAAATGCACAGCCCACGAAAAGTATTATGCAGGCAAGAAACGTGAACAGCCAATCTTTTTTGTACATAAAAGCCTCCGTTTGAAAGT
>JAZUNS010000044.1:0-19447 GCA_045604285.1 Eubacteriales bacterium | reverse complement strand
GGTTTCCGGAGGGATTAAAAGAAACTACTTATAACGGATATTATGACGCCGGCGGTAAAGGTGATAAAAAATTAGTATACCGCACGGAAATTATAACAAAGTATCCCCCTTACCCCGTTTTTGAGGGGGAGAAATTTGTTTCCTTGGGGTACAAGGTTGGACTTTGTGACAAAGATTACAAATTACTTGTAATGGATGACGTGCTGTGTAACGTAGAGTACCAGGCAGACGGTTCTACCAACAATATGTTCAAGCAGTATAGGAACAACCCTAAGGGCTGGGCGTTTATGCGAATATTTCATATGAAAAGGAACCCCCGCCTTAAACGTATGTTTATACTTAACGTACATTACGTATCCTGTGCAATTTTTTCCCGAAACAGGAAGTTTTTGAAGGAATCGCCAAAAAAGCTTTGGACTTTATTGGCTTGTCCTTTTGGATTGGCATTGAACTTGCTGGTCAGATACAAAACGAGGAATAAATAAAGCTTTATTCGGAGTGTTTTAATGGAAGTTTATCTTTTTATTATACTGTGGATAGTTTGCGTTGGCTTTATAAGCAAAGGCTTTGAAGTGACTGAAACTATTGACGGTCGCAATGAAAAGCGTTGTAATTACACATATTCCATATTGATGTTTTCCGTGATAATCTTTTTCACCGGACTTAGAAGCTCGGTGGGAGATACGTGGAATTATATTAAAAGTTTTAACGCTATCGACGTTGACAGCATGTCAGTTGTCAGCATATTCCGAGATAACGATGGGTATCAGCTTTATCATTTATACGGCTATATCGTTAAAAAGTTCATATCCGAGGACTACACGGTCTATCTTTTTGGCATAGCTCTTATCTCCGGCATTTTTGCAATGATAGGTTACAGACGAAGCTCCTGCGATTATACCTTTTCGTTGGTGCTGTTTATGCTTTCCGGAAAATTTGTTTGGATGATGAACGGCATTAAACAGTTTACGGCTGCAGCGCTTATGTTTATGGCCATGAAATATATTACGTCAGAGGATAAAAAATACAAATATTTTTTGTATTTGCTTATAGCGTATCTCATCCATCCGTCGGCAATTTTGTTGCTTCCAGCCTATTTTGTGGTAAAGGGAAAACCTTGGAGCATTAAAATTGTCGTCACCATAATTCTTGCAATACTTGCCGTTACCTTTGTTGGTGAGTTTACTGACTTTTTGGATTTTGCCACCGAGGACACCGTGTTTGACAGCAGCGTAGACCAATTTGCCGACGACGACGGTTCCAACATCATGCGTTTCTTCGTAGCAGCCGTTCCTCCGCTTCTTGCCTTTATCAAGCGCAAAGAGGTTGAAGCTATCGGTTCTCCCTTTGTATACGTTATGATAAATATGTCCGTAATTTCCGCTTGCTGTTATCTGGTTGCCACCTTCACCAGCGGTATACTTATGGGCAGAGTTCCGCTGTATTTTGAGCTTTCGGGATTTTCGTTAATACCTTGGCTGCTGGACAACGTTTATGACGTTAAGGACCGTAAGATATTTAAAATCCTTTGTATATTCTTTTACTGTATTTTCTTCTATTTTCAGGTATGGGGATTGGAATATACAAGCAGCACCTTGGGACTGGCATTATATTGATGTGAAAGGCTTGCTATGGTTAAAAAGATACATTACTGCTGGTTTGGCGGCGCAGAAAAAAGCCCCTTGATACAAAAATGCATAGCCAGCTGGAAAAAGTTTTTTCCCGACTTTGAAATAATTGAATGGAACGAAGACAATTTTGACGTTAACCGCAATTTGTATACCACCCAGGCTTACGAGGCAAAAAAATACGCCTACGTTTCCGACGTGGCACGCTTTGTAATTCTATACGAGCAGGGCGGCTTATACTTTGATACGGACGTTGAAGTAATAAAGCCCTTTGGAAAGCTGCTTGAGGATCAGGCTTTTTCTGCCCTGGAGACGGAAAAGTTTATTGCCCCCGGGCTGGTAATGTGGAGCAAAGAGCCCGGTAACCCCATTATAAAAGAAGCTATGGATTATTACGACCAAGCTTCCTATCTTGACGAAAACGGCAACAAGATTCCCCATACGGTTTGCTCTGTTTTTACGGAATTAATGCGCAGCCACGGTTTTACCGATGGCAACTGCAAAAAGGATCTTGATGGATTTGTAATATATCCGATTGAGTATTTTTGTCCCTATGACGATGCAACGGGTAAGCTTACAAAAACCGAAAACACCTACGCAATTCACTGGTATGCCAAGAGCTGGATGCCCATGAAGAAAGTTTTAAGAGTTAAAATAACGAGAGTTATTCACCGTATTTTCGGCAAAGACAGTTTAAAGTTTTTAAAGCGGAGGAAATAAACTTGAAAAAGCGGGTACTGATAATATCCCACGGGTTGGAAATAGGCGGCGCTGAAAGCAGTCTTATAGGATATCTTGATGCTCTTGCAAAGAGAACGGATATCGAGACGGAGCTTTTCCTTTACAGTCATCGCGGCCCGTTGATGAAATACATACCCAAAGAGATAACGCTTTTACCTGAGTCCGGCGCCTACGCTTGTTTGGCAACTCCTATAAAACAGGTTATAAAGAAGGGACGGTTTCTTATTGCCGCAGGAAGGGCTTTGGGCAAATTTAAAGCCCGCAGATTTGTTAAGAAGCACGCAGTTTCCTCTAAAAAGTCAGCCGTAGCCTTGGAATACAGCCATAAATATACAAAATGCTTTATGCCTAAGATATCCGACACCGAATACGATTTGGCGGTAAGCTTTCTTACCCCTCATTATTTCGGAGCAGAAAAGGTAAAGGCAAAGTGCAAGGTGGCGTATATCCATACCGATTACAAATATCTGACCGTGGACGTTGAATCAGAACTTAAAATGTGGAACGCTTATGACGTTATTGCGGCGGTTTCGGAGGCGGTAAAAAACTGTTTTACGGATTTATTCCCTACCCTTGCCGGCAAGGTGAAGGTTATTGAAAATATTAACCCGACAGAGCTGATCAGAAAACATGCCGAAGAAGTCTATGCCGACGAAATGACTGAAGAAGGGATAAAAATTCTTTCGATAGGCAGGTTTTGTGAGCAAAAGAATTTTGAAAGTATACCGGTTAAAATGGCGTTGCTGAAAAAGATGGGCATTAAAGCTAAATGGTATATTATAGGCTTTGGTGACGACAGTTTAATAAAAAAAGCGATAATCGATACAAAAACGAAAAACGACGTTATTTTGCTTGGCAAAAAAACGAATCCCTACCCATATATAAAGGCGTGTGATATTTACGCACAGCCTTCCCGCTATGAAGGCAAAGCGGTTACCGTATTGGAAGCGCAGATTTTAGAAAAACCGGTTATTATTACAAACTACGCCACTTCGTCCTCGCAGTTGAGAGACGGTTTTGACGGAATAATTGCCCCGATGGATAACGAGGGCTTTGTTGATCGGTTGGCTGAGCTGATCGACGACGGCGATAAAAGAGCGTATCTTTCAAACAACTGCAAAAAAAGCGATTACAGCAATGCAACGGCTGTAGAGATGCTGTTAGATATCCTGCACGATTAAACCCCAAAAGGCGGTGAAAACAATGCCCGAAATCAGCATAATCATCCCGGTATATAACAAAGTGAAGTATGTTGAGGCTTTGTTAAATCAGATTACAAATCAGAGCTTAAAGGATTTTGAGTGTATTATAGTTGATGACGGGTCGGCTGACGGGTCGGAAAAAATATGCGATGCTTTTGCCGAAAAGGATAGCCGCATAAGGGTTATACACAAAGAAAACGGCGGCGTATCCAAGGCGAGAAACCTTGGTATTGAAAACGCAGTTGGCAGATACATAACCTTTGTTGACTGTGATGATGAGGTTTCGCCGTTGTTTTTAGAAACCCTTTATAATGACATAACCGACACCAATGCCGATATGTCCATGGGCGGGTGCGTTAAATTTTGGGATAATAAAGACAAAACAATAATACCTGATATGCCGTTCAAAGGCGTTGCGGCAATAGACGAGGTAATGAAAACCTTTGCAAAAAAGCAATACGAAAGCGGACTTTACGGCACCTGCTGGAACAAAATATTTTCAAAACAGTTATTGGGGGATACACGCTTTAAGGAAGGCTTAAAGTTGGCAGAGGATTTAGAATTTTATCTTTCTTTGTATCCCAAGTTGAAAAGCATAAGCTTTATAGACACGCCCCATTATTATTACAGACAAGAGGCTGATAATTCTTCCATCCTTGCGAAATCCAATGAAATTGATTACGTAGCGCAGCTTGAAATTCAACTTAAAATGCATGATATGCTGAAGGCTTGCAACGCCCTTGACGAGGAATGTCTTGCCTTGATTGCAAAGAGAATATACAACTACGTTTATTTTGCAATTTTCCATGCTCCGCTTAAAAGCATTGCAAGTGTCGGTAATAAACTGCACGGATACAATTTGCCGAAATTTTGGGTTGACGAAGAGTGCTCTAAATTGCAAAGACGCATTTTAATGCTGTATTTTAAAAAGGCCTATGGACGCCTACGCCTTATTATAGGCGCCAGAAGAATAATAAGCAGAATCAAACGAGGGATAGCATGATAAGCGTTATTATACCCGTATACAACGCAGAAAAATGGATTGAAAACTGTATAGACTCTCTTCTTGCCCAAAGCTATGACAATTTTGAGATTTTGCTTGTCAACGACGGAAGCACGGACGGTAGCGGCGAGCTGTGTGCAAGGCTTGCCGACACCAACGAAAAAATTAGTTTTTTTAACAAAGAAAACGGCGGTGCGGCGTCTGCCCGTAATTTAGGGATAGATAACGCAAAAGGCGAATATATAGCCTTTATAGATGCAGACGATACCGTACATAAAGATTTTTTGCTTAAGCTGCACAATGCTGCTGTAGAAAACAAAGCTCAGCTTGTAATGTGCGATTTCATCAAGCATACCCACGACAATTCGTTTCCATTTGAACAACCAATACGCGGCGGGATTTACGACAAAGAACAAATCAAGGCAGAGCTTTTCCCTTGCCTTATAATGTTTGATAATTTAGAATTTCCGCCTACTATTTCTAACTGCGTTTGTCTTTTTGAACACAGCCTGCTTAAGGATAACGGTATAAAATATCCTGAGGTAAGGCTGTGCGAGGACAGCTATTTCGGTTCGGTAGCTTTATACAACGCCAACCGTTTTGTTTACCTTAAGGGACAGCATCTGTATAATTATCTGTATCACCCTTCTTCCGTTTCTCACAGCTTTGACAGCAAAAAAGCAGAGCAGAGATGGGATTCTTTTATAAAGCTTAACGATGCCTACGGCAAATACTTTTGCGGCAAAGAGGCAATATTTAAAAAGCAAATTAAATACAACATGCTTTACTTTACCCTTAATCAGCTTTCTTTTTTAAATAACTTAAAGCTGCCCTTAACGGAACACGTAAAATGTGTAAAAGCCTTGTTAAACGAGGATAAAGTAAGGGAAAGTCTTAAGGACTTGAAAATTCCCAAGGTATCCCAAAAGCTTAGGCTGTATATTTGGTTTATTAAGCATAGGATGGCGGTGGCATATTGCCTAACACACCGCAGGTAGTTTTATGAATTTTCTTACCGTTTTTACGCCCACCTACAATCGCGCCCACACCTTAAAGCGCTTGTTTGACTCTCTTTGCAAACAGACGGACAAGCGCTTTGAGTGGATAGTTGTTGACGACGGTTCCACCGATTCCACCCCTGCCCTTTTAGCTGAGCTTAAGGAGTGCGCTCCCTTTGCCATGACGATAATTAACAAAAAAAACGGCGGTAAGCCTGCCGCAATCAATGACGGACTTGCCGTTGCAAAGGGCGAATTCTTTTTTATGATCGACAGCGACGATTACGTTGCGCCGAAAACGGTGGAAAAGCTTTTTTCTTGGTGTGCTGAGATAGAAAATGACAAAAGCTTTGTTGGGGTTGGTGCGGCAAAGGCTTATCCCGACGGCAAATACCTTAAAGGGGTCCCGCCCAAGGTTAACGAAAAGGGCTTTGTTGATGCGACCAATTTAGAAAGAAAGCTGTACGACCTGGACGTGGATATGTGCGAGGCGTATAAGACTGATATATTTAAAAAGTTTCCTTTTGTAACGTGGCAAGGCGAAAATTTTGTGCCTGAGCAAATAGTGCTAAACGAGATGGCTCTTTGCGGATATAAGCTTAGATGGCACAAGGACATCGTTTATTATTGTGACTACCTTGAGGACGGTTTGACCAGAGGCAGCAATCGCCTTATAAAGCGCAACCCCATGGGTTACGCCATGATGTACGACCACATGCTTAAGTACGGTTACCCCCTAAAAAAGCGACTAAGGGTTGCTTGCAATATGACCGCCCTTGCCGCCTACGGTAAACATCCGTTTTACTTTTTTAAGTGCAACAGCAAGCTTTTGGGGCTTTTGACCTTTATACCGGGGCTTTGCTTATCCGTAAGACGGCGCAGGCAGTTTGGTGACGTTGATGATTAGTATTATTATCCCCGTTTATAATTGTGAAAAATATATAGAAAAGTGCATAAAATCCGTTTGCGACCAAAGCTATAAAGAGTTTGAGCTGCTTATTGTCAACGACGGCAGTACCGATAATACCCCCAATATTTGCGAAGCGCTTGCTGCCGAGGATTCACGAATAAAGGTTTTTAACACCCCTAACGGCGGCGTTTCCAAAGCAAGAAATTTCGGCATCGATAAAGCTCGGGGCGAATTGATTACTTTTATCGACGGTGACGACACTGTCCCAAGCAATTATCTTAGTGAGCTGTATAACGCCGTACAAAGCGCAGACGTTTCCGTTTGCGATATCGTCTGCATAAGGGACGGCAACGAGGTTTCACGCTTTTCGTGCAACGAAAATAGTATTGATAAAAGCGAAGCAATAAAGCTGTTGCTTTCAAGAAGAGCAATAAACTCCGGCCCGTGCGGAAAGCTATTTAAACGGCAGATAGTGGGTGATATCCGTTTCCCCGCCATGAAGACCTACGAGGATATTCTTTTTGTTCTTGAGGTTTTTGACAAGGCACAAACGGTAAACTGTACCGACAAAACCGCCTACGTATACGACGTGGGCACCGGCGGTGCCATGAGCGGCTATGCAAAGCACCCCACCACAGACGTTGTGACTATGGCGGAAAAGGTGCTGGAATATATCGACAAGCACACAAACGAGCTTGGTTTTGAACCGGAATACGTTACCTTATCCCACGTTATGCAGCATTTGCAAGGTATTTGTGAAAACACCACTTTGACGGAAGAGCAAATTGTGCTTAAAAACGCCATAATAAAGCATTTTTACGTAAACAGAAAAAGAATAAGAAATAACCCTTGCTTTAAGTTTAAAGAAAAGCTTGTGTATCTTTTTGCCGCCCGAGGAAGATGGCTTAAAAAAGGTTTTAAAAAGATATAAAAATAACGAAAGGATGCAGACATATATGAAAACTGTTTTGTATGCCCACGGCGGAAGCAAAAACCACGGATGTGAAGCCATTGTTAGGTCAACGGTTAATATGCTTAAGGGCGTTGGGGACAAGCCGCTGCTTGTAACCGACCAAAAAACAGAAGACGTACTTTACGGTATAGATAAGATCTGCACCCTTACCGAAAGCAATAAAGCTATAAACAAGGCAAGCCTTTCCTTTGCACAAGCGTACTTTAAGCTTAAGCTGTTAAAACAGCCGGATGCCATGGACGCCTTGCTTTACAGCAACGGAGTTAAAGCAGCTGAAAAAGGTGACGTTGCCCTATCCATCGGCGGCGACAACTACTGCTATAAAAATCTTAATCACTATATAATGCTTCACAACGAATACCGTAAACGTGGAGTAAAAACCGTTCTTTGGGGGTGCTCTGTAGAGCCGGAGCTGTTAAATGACCCAAGGATAGCAGAAGATATAGCCAAGTATCAACTTATCACGGCAAGAGAACCGTACTCCTACGAAGCGTTAAAGGCTGTTAACCCAAACACCGTTAAGGTTGCCGACCCGGCATTTACGCTGAATACGGAAGCAGTGACACTGCCCGAAAACATGGTAAAGGGCAATACGGTGGGGATAAATCTTAGCCCCATGATAATCTATAACGAAAAAAGCAAGGGCGCAGCCTTTGAAAATTATAAGCAACTTTGCAGATATATTCTTAAAGAAACGGATATGACAATTGCGTTGATTCCCCACGTAGTGTGGCAAAACAACGATGACCGTGAACCTTTAAGGGCATTGTACGACGAATTTGCTTCCACAGGCAAAGTATGCCTTATAGATGACTGCGGTTGCGAAAAACTTAAGGGATATATATCTGCCTGCAGATTCCTGGTGGCGGCAAGAACACACGCTTCAATTGCCGCTTACTCAAGCTGTGTACCGACCTTGGTGGTTGGGTATTCGGTAAAAGCAAACGGAATAGCAAAAGATCTATTCGGCACCGAAAACGGCTACGTTTTACCGGTGCAGGAGCTTTCCGAAAAGCTTGACCTTACCAATGCATTTAAAACCCGCCTTGACAACGAAAAAGCAGATGCAGAAAGGCTTAAAAGCTTTATGCCTCAATACAAAAAGCTGGCACTAAAAGGCGCAGAAGAGCTTAAAAAACTGTAAATTATCACGCTTAGGAGAACAGCAAATGGACGAAAAACAATGGGCCACCATTATAAAGCCCAAAAGCGGGTGGTTTGATTTTAACTTTAAAGAGCTGAAAAAATATAAAGATCTTATATTGCTTCTTGTAAAGCGCACCTTTGTGGCGCAATACAAACAGACAATATTGGGGCCGGCATGGGCTTTAATACAGCCTTTATTAACAACTGTTGTTTTTACAGTTGTTTTTGCAGGAATTGCAAATATTTCTACAGACGACATCCCTGCTTTTGTCTTCTATATGTGCGGTAATGTTGCGTGGGCGTATTTTTCCGGTACACTGGTTGCAACCTCATCAACGTTTACGGCAAATTCTGCAATCTTAAGCAAGGTATACTTTCCAAGATTGGTTATGCCAATTTCTTCGGCAATTTCCAACTTGATATCTTTTGGTATACAAATATTTATGTTTTTATGTTTTTGGTTATATTACTTGATCACCACTGATGCAGTTCATCCAAATGCTTATTTATGTTTATCTCCTATTTTAGTTTTTGAGATGGCTGCGTTAGCTTTAGGATGCGGAACAATTATTTCTGCATTAACTACCAAATACAGAGATCTTAGCCACTTGGTATCCTTCGGCGTTTCTCTTTGGATGTACGGAACACCGATTGCATACACAATAAATATAGTTCCCGAAAAATGGTCTACGTTAATTAGACTCAACCCAATGACTCCCATTGTCGAAATGCTTAGATATGGTTTTTTCGGCTCCGGTGATTGTCCGTTAGAATTTTGGCTTTTAAGTTTGGTTACAACCGCTATTATACTTTTTTTAGGAATGCTTATGTTCTCAAAAGTAGAAAAATCTTTTGTAGATACAGTTTAAGGAGAAGTCAATGTCTGATATAGCAATAAAAATCGAACATATCTCAAAAGAATATCGCCTTGGTGCCATCGGTGGTAAAACCCTTAAAGGAGATTTACAAAGTCTTTTTGCCAAGATAATGGGTAAAGAAGACCCTAACTCGATAATCGGTGCCAAAATTTACGAACAAAACCAGCGTTTTTTAGCTTTGGATGACATTACCGTTGATATCCAAAAAGGCGAAGCCTTGGGAATTATAGGTCACAACGGTGCCGGAAAATCGACGTTACTTAAAGTTCTATCACGGGTAACCACCCCTACAAAAGGCACAATATATCTTGACGGACGCATAGCGAGCATGCTTGAAGTAGGCACAGGCTTCCATCCCGAGCTTACCGGCAAGGAAAACATATATCTTAACGGCGCAATTCTGGGAATGAATAAAGCCGAAATTTCTAAAAAGTTTGATGAAATTGTTGCCTTTGCTGAAATGGAGCAATTTATAAATACGCCGGTTAAAAGATATTCAAGCGGTATGTATGTAAAATTGGCATTTGCCGTTGCCGCACATTTGGATTCTGAAATACTGGTAATGGATGAAGTATTGGCTGTTGGTGACGCAAAATTTCAGCAAAAATCCTTAGGAAAAATGGGTGACGCTGCAAACGTTCAGGGCAGAACAGTTTTATACGTAAGCCATAACATGAACACTGTTAAACAGCTTTGCACAAAGTGCATGGTGCTTTCAAAGGGAAAGCTTTTGTTTTACGGCAATACAGATGACGCTATAAACCTTTACCTTAACAATGCAAAATGTGAGCTTGTCAACCATCTTTACTTCACCGAATTTGACCAAAGCAAATGGACGCCGAAAAACATTGTTTATAACTATGTTACTTTGAATAATCATACAGTTACCCAAGGTGAAAAATTGCATTTTACAGAGAATATTTCTGTAAAAAAGGCGCTTGACGATATTTATTTTCGCATTGTTTTCACTACTTTGGATACTAAAAGTGTGGGCACAGCCACTTCTTCAAAGACATACAATTTGCCGGCAAGCCAAAGCACTGATGTAAGTTTTGAAGTAGATACTTCAAACATTGCCCCGGGGGTATACAACACTATGTTATACGCCTTCTCTGTAAACGATTTTGGGACTATTGAATATGAAGGTGTAGTAAATAACGGAATCAAGGTATGTATAGAAGAGGATACCCAATCGAGCAACTATATTGCGTGGGGAACAAAATGGGGCAATTTAAAAGTTAACTCTTTTGATGCCGAAATTACAAAAAGGTAATATCTATGTTTAAAAAGCCTTATGACTGCTGTGGATGCAGCGCCTGTTTTGCCGTATGCCCAAAAAACTGCATTAAAATGAAGCTGAGCGACGATGGCTTTTACACTCCTTATTTTAATGCCAAATGTTGTGTTGACTGTAATATGTGTGTTGACGTTTGTCCGCTTAAGCACCCGCAAACAAACAATGCTGTCCCTTTAGCATACGGTGCTATCACAAAAGACTCCACAATCCGCCACCATTCTTCTTCCGGAGGGCTTTTTACCGTATTGGCAAACGAAGTGATAAAGCTAAACGGTGTTGTTTTCGGGGCAATTTTTAACGAAAAGTTCAACGTTGTTCATCACAAGGCTGAAACCTATGACGAGCTAAAGGCTTTTAGAGGTTCCAAGTACGTTCAATGCGATACAAATAACTCTTTTAAAGAAGTAAAAAGTCTTTTAGAGAACGACCGATTTGTATATTTCAGCGGTACGCCTTGCCAAATTGCAGGATTAAAAGCGTATTTAAAGAAGGATTACGATAAACTTATAACCCAAGATATTATATGTCACAGCACGCCTTCTGTAGGAATTTGGAATATATATATGAATTCTAAAGAAAAAGAATATGGCGGAAAACTTGTTAATGTAAACTTTAGGGTCAAAGACAAAGGGATACACGGATACAAGCTTTTGATGAAGTTTGATAACGGAAAGACCTATACTTGTGACAATACAGACCCATATATTAGTGCGTTTCTATCAGGGTATTCTTCTAACTCCGCTTGTTATAACTGCCACTTTAAAAACTTAAGCAGAATAAGCGACTTTACACTTGGTGATTTTTGGGGTGTTGAAAAGCTTTTCCCCTCTTTGGATGACGGTGGCGGAGTATCTTTGATGCTTTTGCACACCGAAAAAGCAAAAAAGCTATTTGAAACAATAAAAGATGATATAATTTTTGTTGAAACGGATCCCGAAGCAGCGTTAAAGAAAAACCAAATGGCAAGTAAAGCAATAGCTAAACCTTATGGTAGGGAAAGGTTTTTTCGATATGTCAGAAAACTGGGGATAGAAGAAGCAATGACTAAAGCAAGCAAACGTGGATTATTAATTCGCACGTACAAAAAATTAAGATCATTTTATAAAAGGACGACATAAAGCGGTATATCCTTTCATAAGCTGTATCAACATTATTATTGGGGAGAGTTGGTATGGCTTACGGCGGGCATTTGACAATTGACCGGCGGGTGCTTTTATTTGCAGAATATATGTTGGAAAACAAAGCAACGGTTAGGTTAACCGCTAAACGCTTTGGTTACTCCAAATCCACCGTACACAAGGATTTAACCGTAAGGCTTAAGGAGCTAAACGGCGCTTTGTATAGGGAGATAGCCGATTTGCTAAACGAAAACTTACAGGAAAGACACATACGCGGCGGCAACGCAACTAAGCTTAAATATACTAAAAATAAAGCTGACTAAAATTTGGAGATAAGTTCCATGAAAAACGGATGCAACACAGAACAAAACATTTACATAGGTTTGATGTCCGGCACAAGTGCTGACGGTATTGACGCCGCCGCCGTTGAAATTGTCGGCGGCTATGAACACCCCGTGTGTAAGCTTTTGGCTTTTGAAAACATGCCCTATTCCGAGGAGATACGGAAAAGCATTTTTGAACTGTTTGATACCAAAAGCGCAACTGCAGATAAGATAAGCAAAATGAACTTTTTGCTGGGTAAGCTTTACGGTGAAGCTGCAAACAAGCTTATTGATGACCACAAAATAGACCGCAATAGAATTGCCGCCATCGGCTCTCACGGACAAACCGTATACCACGAGCCCGTTGGAGACGTTCCCAACACCCTGCAGATAGGTGAAGGCAGTGTTATTGCACGCTTGACGGGAATAAAATGCGTGTCTGATTTTCGCACGGCGGATATCGCCGCAGGAGGAAACGGGGCCCCGTTGGTTCCGTTTACCGAATATGCACTGTTTGCCGACGATAAAAAAAGCGTTATATTGCAAAACATAGGCGGAATTGCCAACAGCACCGTGCTTAAAGCGGGATGCAGTGCCGACGAGGTTTTTGCCTTTGATAACGGACCGGGAAATATGATAATTGATTATCTTATGGGTAAGTTTTACGGCAAAGCCATGGATGAGGGCGGCAAAATTGCCGCCGAGGGTACGGTTGATGCGGAATTACTTGAAAAGCTTTTAGAAGAGCCGTACTATAAAATAGCCCCGCCCAAAACTACGGGGCGCGAGATGTTTGGCGGTGATTATTGCGAAAGGATCATACGTCAAACCGCAGGCAAACGTCCATGCGACGTTATTGCCACCGTTACCGCATTGACAGCGAGGGTTATCGCCGACAGTTACCGCAGTTTTATTGAGCCAAACTGCAAGATAGACGAGCTTATAGTTGGCGGCGGCGGCAGTTATAATCCCACACTTATGGGATTTTTAAGAAAAGAGCTTGAACGCTACGGCGTTAAAGTATACACCCAAGAGGACAAAGGACAAAGCAGTGACGCCAAAGAAGCGGTTGCCTTTGCCTTGTTAGCATACTATACCCTGGCAGGGCTACCGTCTAACCTGCCATCTGCCACCGGGGCTAAATATCCCGCAATACTCGGTAAAATATCAATGTAAAGGATGAAATATAAAATGGCTGAATGGGCAAAAAAAGAAGACTTTGAGGAAATACTTGCAAAAGCAGACGTGATTTTCGGCGGCGAAGGTAATACGGATTATTTTCAAAACTATCACCCTAAGCTTTATGCGGTACGCAACTCGGCAGAGGAACATCTTATTGTAAGAGAAGCTGACGGCATAAAGGGAATACTGGGAGTTTTTCCTGCCGAAATGAACGTATGCGGAAACATATTGAAGGTTGACGGCTTTGGTACAATGGGCGTTTTGAAAGAAGCCCGTGGAAAAGGCTATATGAAAGACCTTATGAACACCGCCGTTGAGGCATCAAAGGCACGTTCTCACATAGCGTTTCTCGGCGGCAGAAGGCAAAGGTACGAATACTTTGGCTTTACCCCCGCAGGACTTGCCGCCTTCTTTTCTTTTAATAAAGATAATGCACGCCACGGTGTAAAGGGTGCGGATATTTCCGTTTATACTTTTGAAGAGGCACAAACCGCAGAGGACGCTGCCTTTGCTTATAAGCTTTATAACCGCCGCCCTGCCAAGGTTTTACGCAGCGAGGACAACTTCCTTACCATGCTTAAAACCTGCCGTTCCAAGGGCATTATGATACGCAAGAACGGAGAGCTTTTCGGCTATGCTTCCGTAAACGGCGAGGGGCGTTCTGTAAACGAAATTGAGGTTGTTAACATTGAAGAGCTGCCTGCGGTTTTGGGTGCGTATCTTTCCAATTACGGGCTTAACGGTATATCTATCGGCAGTGTTTTTATGTTTGAGACGGAAAAGCTTAAGGTGCTTGACAAGGTTTGTGAAAATATGACTCTTCCCTGCTGCGAAAACTTTATGATAAACGATTATGCCGCAGTAATACAAGCATTTTTGATGCTTAAGGCCGAATACACAAAGCTGTACCCCTGTGACACGGTATTGGAAATAAGCGGATGCGAAAAGCTTAGAATTGAGATAGGCGATGATAAGATATGCGTATCCGTTACCGATAAAAACGCTGATACCGTATTGCAGCCTCTTGAAGCTACAAGGCTTTTGTTTGGCAACAGCGCTTATCTTAATTTAAGGGACGATATAGCTGAAGATTTAAAGCGCAACCTTCCCCTGCCCCTGTTCTATTCCAGACCGGATTTTGTATAATAGCATTTAAAGATTAAAGCGGTTGGTGAGAAAATCACCAACCGCTTTTTGTGCAATTTGTTTATTTACCCAAAGAATCGGTAACACCGACGGTTTTGGTTTCGCCGTAGCAAGCAAACATCTTATCTACGTCTGCAGGCTTAGTCTTCTTGGTTATAAGGCTTACAATAGGTACAATTACTAAGCCGCCAACCATTGCAAACACGCCTGAATACAAGGAGTTTGTAAATACAAAGCTGAGAACGGAGCTACCGGAAACGTCAACAAACTTTAAGGTTATAAGAAGCTGCATTATCTCTAATCCTACGCCGAAAACAAAGGAGGATACAACGCCTGCCTTTGTAACGCCTTTCCAGTACAAGCCGTACATGAAGGGTGCAAGGAATGCGCCTGCCAATGCGCCCCAGGAAACGCCCATCATCTGTGCAATGTAGAGGTTTTGGGTGTTGTATTGGAATATTGCGATAACGGCAGAAGAAATTATAAATACAACGATGAAGGAACGTATGCAAAGCATTTTTGCCTTTTCGCTCATTTCCTTCTTTTTAAGAGCGTTTATAAAGTCAAGAGTAATGGTAGAGCCGCTGGTCATTACCAAGGAGGAAAGAGTAGACATGGAAGCGGAAAGAACCAAAACTATTACTATGCCGATAATAATCTCGGGCAACGAAGAAAGCATGGAGGGAATGATAGAGTCAAAACCGCCTTCAATTTTGCCTGCGGAATCAACCGTGACGTTTGCAAGTCTGCCAAAGCCGCCGAGAAAGTAGCATCCGCCTGCAACGATTATTGCAAATATCGTGGATATAACCGTGCCCTTCTTGATAGCGTCTTCGTTTTTAATTGCATAGAACTTGCCGACCATTTGAGGAAGCCCCCAAGTGCCGAGAGAAGTAAGCATTACTACAAAGAACAAGAAAATGGGGTTGGGACCGAGGAAGGATACGTGTTCCCAGGTGCTGCCGTTGCTGCCGTTGGCAATAGCTTCAACCGCTGCAGAAAAGCCGCCGTTGTTATTAAGAACTGCCGTAATAACGGCAACTATACCGAACAGCATGATTATACCTTGAATAAAATCGTTTATTGCGGTAGCCATATAACCGCCGAATATTACGTATACGCCCGTAAGCGCTGCCATAACTATAACGCAGGCCTCATAGGGAATGCCGGGGTAAGCAATTGCAAAAAGTCTTGACAGACCGTTGTAAAGAGAAGCAGTATAAGGAATAAGGAAGATAAAGGTAATTGCGGAAGCAGCTATCTTTAAACCCTTAGAGCAATATCTTAGTCCGAAAAAGTCGGGCATGGTGCGGCTGCCGAGATGCTGGGTCATAACTCTCGTTCTTCTGCCGAGAACTACCCAAGCAAGAAGCGAACCGATGAATGCGTTACCCAAACCAATCCAGGTGGAAGCAAGGCCGAAATTCCAGCCGAACTGACCTGCGTAGCCTACAAAAATAACTGCGGAGAAATAAGAGGTACCGAAAGCGAAAGCGGTGAGCCAAGGACCAACGGAGCGTCCGCCCAAAACAAAGCCGTTAACGTCAGTACTGTGTTTGCGGCAATATATGCCGATACCAACCATTACTGCAAAGAAGACTACCAATAAAACTGAAATTACTACCATGCTAATTCACATCCTTCTAAATTATATATTTCAGTATTTATGACATATTCTGAGTTGCCACGAGGCCTTCGCCGCCGTAAAGCTTGCGAAGAAGCGGCTTTTCTATCTTGCCAGTAGGATTACGGGGAACGTCGGCAAAGATGATCTTACGGGGGCGCTTATAACGGGGCATGCCCTTGCAAAAATCGTTTATGTCATCTTCGCTGCAACGCATACCATCTTTTACCGAGATTATTGCCGCAGCTATTTCACCAAGCCTTGCATCGGGCAAGCCTATTACGGCAACGTCCCTAACTGCGGGATGCGCGCTTATAAAGTCCTCGATCTGAACGGGATACAGGTTTTCGCCACCCGTTATAATTACGTCCTTCTTACGGTCAACAAGGTATATAAATCCGTCCTCGTCTTCCATAGCCATATCACCGGTATAAAGCCAACCGTTCTTTAGCGATGCGGCGGTTGCTGCGGGGTCGTTATAATAGCATTCCATATTACCGTCACCGAGGAGGATAAGCTCGCCAACCTCTCCCCTCTTAACCTCGTTGCCGTCGGGATCTACTATTTTTGTTTGCCAGCCGTAGCCTGCGATGCCGATTGCACCAACCTTATGTACGTTTTCTACACCAAGATGTACGGCGCCGGGGCCTATGGATTCGGAAAGGCCGTAATTGGTATCGTACTGATGCTTAGGGAAATAATCAAGCCAACGAGTAATAAGGCTCTTAGGAACGGGCTGTGCGCCTATATGCATCAATCTCCATTGAGAAAGCCGATAGTTTTCGAGCTTAAGGTCACCTCTGTCAAGGCTGTTGAGTATATCCTGCGCCCACGGAACCAAAAGCCAAACTATGGTGCATTTTTCGGAAGAAACTGCGTTAAGCACGTCCTCCGGCTTAGTTCCTTTAAGCAAAACTGCTTTGCTGCCGGAAATAAGAGATCCAAACCAATGCATTTTTGCACCCGTGTGGTAAAGAGGAGGAATACAAAGGAAAACGTCATCCTTAGTCTGACCGTGATGCGCCTGCTCTACCTTGCAGGAATGCATAAGACTTCTGTGGCGGTGAAGAATTGCTTTGGGAAAGCCCGTGGTACCGGAGGAAAAGTAAATTGCCGCATAGTCATCATCTGTAAGAGGAATGTTGGGGTTGTCACCACGGCAATAGTAGGTAAGCTTAAAATAATCTTCAGCAAAGGTGGGACACATCCCCTCACCTACATATATAAGCGTTCTGTTTTTGCCTATGTCTTCAGCTATTTCTTCAACTCTGCCGATAAATTCAGGTCCAAAAACCAACATATCCGCCTCGGCAAGGTCAAGACAATACTTAATCTCATCTGCCGCATAACGGAAATTAAGGGGTACTGCAAGAGCGCCGGTTTTTAAAATACCGAAATAAATCGGAAGCCACTCTAAACAGTTCATAAGAAGTATGGCAACCTTATCGCCCTTTCTTACGTTTCTGGAAAGCAAAAAGTTTGCAAAGCGATTGGCTTTTTCGTTAAACTGAGCCCAAGTGATCTCCTTGCGGAAATCGGTAGCGGCGGTTGCCTCGATAAGGTTGTACTCTTTCCAAACAACGCGGCGGGGCTGTTGCTCGGGGTTAAGCTCTACAAGAGCAGAATCGTTACCGTACAAGTTACTGTTGCGCTCAAGCAAATCAATAATCGGCATTTTAAAATTCCTCCATAAAATAACAAAAAAATAGGTGCCGCGCATTGGCAGCACCCCGTAAACATATACGACCTTGGTTTATACATGTCCGTCCGTATTTAGCCAACGCAAATTAACCACAACAATAATAGCTGCGGTAATAATAATATGCGTAAGCGAATACACGGTTATCAAACATATCTGCAACCTCCGTAAGTGTTGAAAGCATTTTAGCATATTATTTTGCTTTTGTAAAGAGGTTTTCCAAAAAAATTGATAAAAATACAAATCTTATGCATATTAACAAAAAATTCACCAAGTTTTTTGTTGATGGTGTATAATTGATGTATCGAGAGGTGAAACATTTTGAAGTATACGCATATTGTTTGGGATTTTAACGGGACTATCCTTGACGACCTTGTGCCGTGCATTGACGTGCTTAACAGCATGCTTGCCAAACGTCGGCTGGGGACGGTAGATAAACGTGGATATTTAGAGGTATTCGGTTTCCCTATAAAAGGCTATTACGAAAAATTGGGCTTTGACTTTGAAAAAGAAGACTACGGCGTTATGGCGAACGAATGGTCTTTACTGTACAAAACCGCTGCCGAAAACAGCGGGCTGTGCAAGGGCGTAGCCGAAGCCCTTGAATACTTTAAGAAGGCAAAGCTGCCCCAATATATTCTTTCCGCCACAGAATACTTTATGCTTACAGAGCAGATAAAGGCTTTGGGAATAGGCGATTATTTTGAAGAGCTTTTGGCACTTAAGGATTTTCATGCAACAAGCAAGGTTGAGCTTGGGAAACAATGGATGCAGAGAATAAAACCCCAACGTGTACTTTTTATCGGTGACACCATACACGACTATGAAACGGCAACTGCTATGGGGGCTGAGTGCGTACTTATCGCTGCGGGACATCAGTGCAAAGAAAGGCTTGAAAAATGCGGTGTGCCGATTATAGACAGTGCTGAAGAATTAATAAGCTTTTTTGAAAAGAACAATCAATAATGCAGTACATAAAAAATGATGGCAGACACTGTTTTTTTAGTGTCTACCATCATTTTAGCATTTCAATTTAGACGGATTTTCTGCTTTTATTTATATTTATAAAAAGGAATTAAAGACAGCCATAAGCGTTTTTTTCTGGATTTCCAATACGCCTTTTCTTCCCCATGAGTTCTGTAAATTTCGCTGTTTATATGTCTTAGCTCACCTTGAAAATCAATCAATTTTATTACGAGGATAACTATTACAGCAATTGCGAAAAACGCCATTATAAGATTTAGCATAAACCAAGAGTCATCACCGCTATTGGAGGGTATCTCAGGCAAAGCCTCTTCTGCCGTGCTGTTATTTATTTTTAACATTAAACCTTGATTGCCCGATAAGAGATACTTGCCGTGCAAAACGCCAACGTTCAAAACAAAAAACCTTCCTTCTGCATTTTTGCTATAACAAAATCTGTGCAAATAATTATTGTTATAAAAAAATTGCTTTTTACGTTGAATACAATATACCACAAATATCGAGATTTCGCAAGAGTTTTTTGCTATTTTTAGCTATTATTCGTTTTTTCTTCCTTTTAAGCAAAAAGCGAGGCTTTCGCCTCGCTTTTTGTGGT
>JAZUNS010000043.1:0-47609 GCA_045604285.1 Eubacteriales bacterium | reverse complement strand
ATACCGCAAACTTCGTATATGATGCAAGTCAGTATGCAACCGTAACCTTCGTTGCAGGCTCAAACGGCACTCTCAGCGGCGCTTCCTCTTTCACGGTGCTTAAGGGTACGGCATGGTCCACCATTTCCGTTCCTTCGCCTGTTGCAAACGACGGCTACCGCTTCACTTCATGGAATGCTTCTTTCCCCTCTACAGTTACCACTGACGTAACCTTTACCGCAAACTTTGAAGCTATTCCTACCTATAACGTAGTATTCGTTGCAGGCTCTAACGGCAGCTTGTCCGGTACGTTGTACTTCAATGATATAGCAGAAGGCACTCTTTGGAGCAACGCAGTAACCGTTCCTACTCCTGTGGCTAACAGCGGCTACGTATTCGACAGTTGGTCTCCCGCATTACCTTCCGATGATTCTGCTATTACTGCAGACGTAACCTATACAGCACTTTTCGTTGTTGAGGAGCTTGGTTCTTATCGTGAGAACTATGCGGCGTCCGCAAACGGCGGTATGTATGCATATTACATCGGTTCCTTGCTTGATGGATATAACGATCCTAACTTTACTACAGTAAGCACAGAGTCTATGAGAAGCGGCTTCTCCAGCACGACTCTAAGCTTCGGCAACGGCTATCTTAACGATAATGCTACCGTGCTTTTGGGCGACGGTAACTGGGTTGAAACTGCCCGTGGCTCCACAAGCGGCTATCAGGCACAGAGCAACATTGTAACAATTATCGTCAAGCTTAAAACCTCACAGTCCGACATTGAACAAGTTGTTGTTAACTTGGGTACGCCAGTAACTTCCGGTAACAGAGGTTTACCTAATAACGTTACCGTTAAGTATACTACAAGGTCTTCCCTTAACAGCAACGTAAACTGGTCAACGATGGGCTCCACTACCACATTCAATCATATCAGTGGTTATGGATACCAGGCTGTTGTGGAAAATTCTTCTTCCAGCAGCATTAGATATCTGCAAATTACTCTTTCCATGAGCACCTATTATGCTGCAAGAATCGGTGAAATTGAGGTTCTCGGCCCCGAACAGGTAACCACCCTCCGCAACGTAAACTTTGTTGCAGGTACTCACGGTAGTCTCAGCGGTACCACCTCCTTTGCAGTTCCCGATGGTTCTGCTTGGAGCGCTGTAACCGTTCCCACTCCCGTGGCTGACGACGGCTACAGATTCTCTCACTGGTCTCCCAGCTTGCCTTCTTCCTCCTCTACAATTACTGCCGATGCAACCTACACGGCTGTATTTACCGAAAAACTCGGTGGGGAAGAGCTAAACTACGCATTGTCCGATAACGGCGGTAAGTACATGATAACAACAGGTACCGTTCAGACCGGTTTCCCCGACTCCTTTGATTCAGGCTCTGCTTACGGCAGCGGCTACCTTAATGACGGAAACTGGTTAACTTCCACCAATGACGCTTGGGTAGAGGTTTCCAGAAGCAGCAATATTATCGGCGTTACCTTCAAGCTTTCTACGCCTATTACAATGACTCAGGCTGTAATGAACTTCGGTCTTAGAGAAAGCTCTTCCAACCGTGCCCTTCCCGACAGCGTAACCGTATACGTCGGTTCTTCTGCAGGCAATCTGTCTACAGTATTCGGTACCGGTAGTGATTTCGTTGCTACATCCGATTACGGCTACAGTCTTACCATAACAGGCACGGCAGAGGAAGTTTCTTACGTTTACTTCGAATGCGCTATGAGCCAGTATATCGGCAGACTTGGCGAGTTTGAAATCTACGGTGCCGAGGGCGAGGTCGTTCCCACATACACCGTAAACTTTGTTGCAGGCAGCAACGGTACTATTACCGGTTCTACTTTACAAACGGTAGTAGAAGGTACCAAGTGGAGCAATATTACCGTTCCTTCTGCAACTGCAAATCCCGGTTATAAGTTTACCGGCTGGACTCCTGCACTTCCCGCAGACACAGATACCATTACTTCCAATCTTACGTTTACCGCAAACTTTGAATATGATGCTTCCCAGTGGAGCACCGTAACCTTCGTTGCAGGCAGCGGCGGTAGTCTTAGCGGTACAACCTCCGTTTCCGTTCCCAACGGTACGGCATGGACCTCTATAACCGTTCCTACGGTTGTTGAGGATGAAGGTTATACATTTACCGAATGGACTCCTTCTTTCCCGACTACCATTACTACAAGCGCAACTTACACCGCTAACTTCATCGTTACTCCCGTTGACCAGTTCGTGGTAACGTTTAGCGCCGGCAACGGCGGTAGCCTCAGCGGTACTACGGTATTCACCGTTGATGAAGGTACACTTTGGAGCGAAATTACCGTTCCCACTCCCGTTGCAGACAGTGGATACATATTCACTTCTTGGACTCCTGCGTTGCCTTCCTCTACGGACGCAATCGGTGACAACGCTACATACGTAGCAAACTTCGTTGTTGATACCGGCGAAATTCTCGAAGGCGTTATCTACATAAACGGCGTAAACGCAAGCCAATATACCTCCGGCGGTTCTCACGTATATACCATCAATTACGGTGCTGCATTTACGGCAACCTATTGGGAAGTATACGTGGCAGGCTATTCCGAGGCTAAGGGCGGCTACATCGTTACTGAAAAATATGCAAGCAGCGAAACTAAATCTGTAGAAGTTCCTGCTAACGGCATAGTAGTTGCCGTTCATATGGGCTCTCAGACTCAGGCAGCTTGTGCATACGTTGACGTTGGCGACTTGTTAGTTCTTACCGACGATATCGATCTTAACAACGCAACCTGTGTAGCCGGCACCTCGTACATCAGCATTTACACCGGTGACGGTACCTTGCCCGACAGCTCAGGAACGGTTGAGCCTGAACCTCCCGTAGTTGATCCTACCGAGTATCAGCAGCTTAATTACTCTCACATAAAGGGTATGTGGCTGTCTCAGTTCGACCTTAACAGTGTTTACGTTGCAAGCTCCTCTCAGCGTTCCGAAGCAAGCTTCCGTTCTCTTATGGCAACCATTCTTGATAACTGCGTAAACATCGGCATAAATACTCTGTACGTTCAGGTAAGACCTAACGGCGACAGTATGTATCCTTCCGAATATTACACAGCAAGTAAATACGTTGTAGGTGCTTATGGCAATACACATTCCTATGACCCGTTTGCTATCATTATCGAAATGGCTCACGCACGCAACCTTTCCGTTCAGGCATGGATCAATCCTCTCAGACTTATGAGCTCTACCGATATAGCAAAGGTAAGCAGCAGCTTCAAGGTAGGCGAGTGGTATCAAAGCTCCACCTATAACGGCAAGTACGTTGTTCTTTACAGCAGCTATTACTATCTCAACCCTGCATACGAAGAAGTTCGTCAGCTTATTATTGACGGTGCAAAAGAAATTTGTACGCTTTATAACGTTGACGGCGTTCACATGGACGACTACTTCTATCCCACTACGGCTTCTTCCTTCGACTCTACCGCATACAGCGAATATACAGGTAGCTTGTCTCTTGCAAATTGGCGCAGACAAAACCTTAACCTCCTTGTAAGCGGTATCTACAGCGCAGTTAAGTCCGTAGATAAGGATATACTCTTCGGTATATCTCCTGCAGGTAATATGAGCACCGTTTACAACTCTCAGTATGCAGACGTTTATACCTGGTGTTCTTCCAGCGGTTATATCGATTATATCTGTCCTCAGGTATACTTCGGTATGCTTCACTCCTCTCAGGGCTTTGCAAGCTGCTCTTCCGGCTGGGCTAATATAACCACCAGCGCAAGCGTTACCATGTACACGGGTATTACCCTTGGTAAGGCTATGGATGGTTACAATGGCACAATCGATACCTATGCAGGCACAACTGCAGGCCAGTACGAGTGGGTTAACAACCGTGACGTTATCAAGTCTTGTCTTGAATACGTACGTGACGATTTGTCAGGCTGTACGGGTGTTGTATTCTTCTGCTATCAGTACTTCTATTCTCCCACCACAGGTGCGGCTGTAGCATCTACTGCAGAGGAACGTGCAAACTTCCAACCCATACTTGATGAGCTTTATCCTAATACAACGGTAGTTGCAAACGTTGAATAACTAAAAAGAGAAGCGGCGGTTTTACCGCCGCTTCTTTGTATAAAAGAATCCCGGAAGTTTATGGCTTCCGGGATGCTTTTATATAGCTATTCAATTGTTTCAAGGGTTAAAATATCGCTGCCGAAGAACGTTGCTTCATCTATGCTGTGTGTTATAAGTAACAGCGTCTTACCGCTTAAGTGATTTTTAACGATGCTCATAACTGTCTGCTTGGTGCTTTTGTCAAGCCCCTTGAAGGGCTCGTCTAAAATGTAAAAATCAGCGTCTGCCGCAAGAGCACGAGCAATAGCGACCCTTCTCTTCATGCCGCCGGAAAACTTACACACGGGCTTTTTTAAGTCTTCAATACCTACGGCTTCCAAAAGCATTCCGCAATGCTCTTTATCGGCGTTGTTCGGTATCACCGCTTCAACGTTGGATAACGCCGAAAACTCTTCAAAAAGCCTGTCTTCTTGAAAAACAACACTTATCTTTTTTGGCACCTCAATCTTACCGCCGTCGGGCTTGATTAAGCCTAATAAAAGATTCAAGATCGTGGTTTTACCGCATCCCGATGGCCCCATTATAGATAACGTTTCGCCCTTGTTAACAGAGAAAGAAAGACCGTTAAGCACCTTTTTGTCCTCAAAGCTTTTGGTAACGTTGTTGAAGACCACGCTTTTCACAGTCGTTCCACCCCCTTAAAGGCTAACTTTATAATGCCAACCATAAGTTTTTCAAATATAAAGCTTATTACTATCATAATTAAAGTCCAAGCAAACATTTCGACGGACTCTAAATATATTTTAGAATAGTAAATTCTTTCGCCTATTGATGTTTCCGGTAGCCCGATAAATTCTGCCGCAACACCGGATTTCCATGCCAATCCGAAGGAAATTGAGCATGCAGAGATTATAAAGGGCTTCATTTCGGGTAAATAAATATAAATAAGTTGCTTATAGAATGGCAGCTTAAATACTTTTGCAACTTCAAGCTTCTTTTTGTCTATGTTTTCATAGCCTTCCAATACGTTGTTGTAGACTATGGGCAAAACCATTAAAAAGGCGATGAACATGGATATGTTACGGGTTTCTATCCACAGCAACGCAATTACTATAAAGCACGCCACAGGGACTGATTTGACAGTAACCATATAGGGCCACAGCAATTCTTTTATAATGCGAAATCTGCCTGCAAGTATCGCCAATATTGTACCCAAAAAGAATCCGCTTAAAAATCCTCTTATAATTTTGCTGAAGGTGAATATTACCGTTTGAGCCAGCAGCGGATGATCTTGTAAATCAAAAAAACATTCAATTACTTCCCATGGGGAGGGTAATAGTATGGGAAGGTCCACAAAGTGGGCAGCCGCCTGCCACGCTAAAAGCGCAAGCAGGACGGCGATAAATTTGTATATAAAGTTTTTAAGCTTCATAATAGAAGTCATCAGCAGGCAAAGCGTCGCCTACGGATTGAGGATTCTGCTCAAACAGAACGGACAGATAACCGCTTACCATGGTTTTCATTTCGTTACCGGTAATCAGCTTGATATTGCAGAAGGGAATAGCTTTGGTGGCAATACCGCTCTTAACGCCTATTCTCTTTTCAACAAGAGGAGCGGCCTCGGCGGGATTGGCAACTATATATTCGGTAGAAGCTTTGTATTCTTCAAGGAAGGCTGCGATAAGCTCGGGATGTTCTTCGGCAAATGCTTTGCGTACGATGGTAACGCCGGTAACCATTGTGCTTCCGTCACCTACGGCATTCCATTCATCGTTCATATTAATAACAATTTCAAGGTCCTGTATCTGATTCTGTGCTACAGTAACAAAGGGCTGAGGAAGCATTGCAACGCCGCCTTCGGTATTTGCAAGGGTTGCTACAACTTCGGTTGCTTCGGATTTCCAAACGATGTTAACGTCCTTGGCAGGGTCAAGACCGTTTTGCGTAAGCAAAAAGCGCAAGCTGTATTCGGGGGTTGTGCCCTTACCGGTGGCATAAATGGTTTTGCCCTTAAGATCGGCAACGGATTCTATGCTTGCACCGCGCTCTACTACGTAAAGCACGCCAAGGGTATTGGTGCCAAGCACTTGTACAGCACCTTTAGTCTTGTTGTAAAGAACGGATGCAACGTTAGCGGGAATGGCTATAACGTCAAGATCTCCTTTAATAAGCAGGGGAGTGATTGCGTCAGCCGCAGCCTCAACGGTAAATTCGTAATTGCATACGGTATTGCCGTTTTCATAGTCCTCCATAAGCTTAACAAGACCCATGGTGGTGGGACCCTTCAAACCGCCGATACGGATAGGTGTGGTATCCGTAAGCACGTTCTCGGAAGTTTCGTTACTTGCAATGTCGGAAGTTTCTTCCGTTGCGGAAGATTCGGTTTGTGTGGTTTCGTAAGTTTCTTCTTCAACCGAAGATGTTGTGTTTACGTCGGAAGAATTGTCTGTTGTTTCTTCAGCACAAGCAGAAAAAGCGCTAAGTGCCATAACTAAAACCAAAGTGAGCAAAAAAAGTCTTTTAAGTGTGTTCATAACTACCTCCAAAAGTTATTATTTATACATTGTGTTTATATAATAATTAATTAAGTTTACGATTTCCGTTGCTACGGCAACAAATAGTGGAGTTGTTATAATTCTTGATTGTATAAATATTCTATTGACATACAGTTTAAAGAATGCTATTATATATACACAAATAACAGGAGTGATTTGGTTATGAAAGAGAGATGGAAGGGTTCAGCTCTACTTGCGCCGTTACCTGCGGTTTTGGTAAGCTGCGGTAATGGCGATAACAAAAACATACTGACGGTAGCGTGGACCGGCATAATATGCAGTCATCCTCCTAAAACTTATATTTCTGTCAGAAAAGAACGCCATTCTTACAGCATTATCAAAGAAAGCGGCATTTTTGTAATAAACGTGCCAAGCAGTAAGCTTGTTAAAGCGACCGACTTTTGCGGTGTAAAAAGCGGCAGGGAAGTGGACAAGTTTGATAAAACCGGTCTTACTGCCGAGCCTTGCTTTGAGCTTGATACCGTATCCGTTAAGGAGTGCCCCATATCCCTTGAATGCAGGGTTACGGATATTATCCCCCTGGGCTCTCACGATATGTTCCTTGCGGATATAGTTGCCGTTGACGTTGACAGTGAGTATATTGAGGACGGAAAGCTTTGTATGGACAAATGTAAGCCTTTGGCTTATTCCCACGGCGAATATTACGAGCTTGGCAAAAAGCTGGGTAGCTTTGGTTACTCTATAACAAAAAAATCTACAAAAAGGAAACGCGCAGCAAAAGCGCAAGGTAAAAAATAGGCATTATGGAAAGATACTATCAAAAAGAGATTGAAACCGCTTCAAGAGAAGAGATTTTAGCTATACAAAACAAGAAACTCGTTGCAACGGTTAAACATGTTTATGAAAACGTAGAGTATTACCGTAAAAAGATGGAGGAGAAGGGGGTTACCCCTGAGGATATCAAGTCCGTTGACGATTTGCACAAGCTTCCCTTCCTTACCAAGGACGACCTTCGCGAGGCGTATCCTTACGGACTTTTGGCTAAGCCTCTCAGTGAGTGCGTGCGCATCCAGTCAACCAGCGGTACTACCGGTAAAAGAGTAGTTGCTTTTTACACCCAAAAGGATATTGATGTTTGGGAAGATTGCTGTGCAAGAGCAATCGTTGCGGCAGGCGGCACCAATGAGGACGTTGTGCAGGTTTGCTACGGTTACGGCTTGTTTACCGGCGGCCCCGGTCTTAACGGCGGTTCCCACAAGGTAGGTTCTCTTACACTTCCCATGTCCTCCGGTAATACTGAAAGACAAATGCAGTTTATGACCGACCTTGGTGCAACAATTCTTTGCTGCACTCCTTCTTATGCGGCATATCTTGCAGAATCTCTTATTGAAAGCGGCTTGATTAAAGATATTAAGCTTAAAGCAGGTATTTTCGGTGCAGAAGCTTGGACCCCCGAAATGCGTCGTGATATAGAAACAAAGCTTGGCATAAAAGCTTACGATATCTACGGCCTTACCGAAATGTGCGGCCCCGGTGTTTCCTTTGAATGCAGCGAGCAGGGCGGTATGCACATTAATGAAGACCACTTTATTGCAGAGATTATTGATCCTAAAACCGGAGAGGTATTGCCCGAGGGTTCTAAGGGTGAGCTTGTATTTACCTGTATCTCTAAGGAAGCCTTCCCGCTTATCAGATACAGGACCAAGGATATTTGCGTTCTCAGCCGTAAAAAGTGCTCCTGCGGCCGTACACACGTACGTATGTCTAAGCCCATGGGCAGAAGCGATGATATGCTTATTATCCGCGGCGTTAACGTATTCCCCTCTCAGATAGAGACGGTTCTTCTTAACAAGGGCCTTACCAGCAATTATCAGATAGTTGTAGACAGAGAGAATAATAGCGACAAGATTGAAGTTAAAGTGGAAATGACGCCCGAGCTTTTCTCTGATACCGTTTCTAAGCTTGCGCAGGTAGAAAAGGATATTTCCGATGCACTTAAATCTATGCTTGGTATTTACGCTAAGGTTAGCATAGTAGAGCCCAAATCTATAGTTCGCAGCGAAGGCAAAGCTGTAAGAGTTATAGACAAGAGAAAGCTTTATTAAAAAGCGGAAAGGAATAATTTATGGCAATTAAACAAATTTCTGTATTTGCAGAGAACAAAAAGGGTACAGCCTTTGGCGCACTTGACATTTTGGCCGATGCAGGCATAGACCTTAGAGCGCTGAGTATTGCCGAAACTACCGAGTACGGTATTTTAAGGTTTATCGTTGCCGACGTTGAAAAGGCAAGCGATCTTCTTAAAAACAGCGGCACCATCGTAACGGTAACCAACGTTCTTGCCGTTCAAATGCCCGATGCCCCCGGTGGGCTCGCACGTATACTCGGAATTCTTGCCGATGCGGGCATCAATATTGAATATTTGTACGCCTTTGTTGCTACTATCAAGGAACATGCTTGTGTTGTGCTCCGTGTTCAGGATAATGAAGAGGCAGAATCCGTTCTTGTTAAGAACGGCATGGTTCTTCTTACTGATGAGGACATAAAAAAACTTTAAGATTTGTGGGTTTTAAAATGCAGTGCGCAGCTGCGCACGCCATTTTTAGCGGACAATTATCAAAACGGAGGGCGTATCAAGCCCTCCGTTTTTAGGTTAAAATTGTATTTGTTCTTTGTCTATAACAAGCTTTTTAATATCGGGATCCGAGGGAACCGTGTACATAAAGCTTTGCATAAGCTTTTCCATTATCGCCCTAAGACCTCTTGCGCCGGTATTAAGCTCGTGTGCCTTCTCGGCTATCATTTTTGCCGCCTCGTCGGTGAACTCAAGCTCAACACCGTCCAGCTCAAACAAACGCTTGTATTGTTTAAACAGACTGTTTCTTGGTTCCTTTAAGATGCGCACAAAGGCGTCAACATCTAAAGGTTCAAGGGAAGTGATGACGGGTATACGTCCTACAAGCTCGGGGATAATGCCGTACTTGACCAGATCGTGGGGGGTAACTTCCTTCAGCACGCGGCTTTTATCCAGCTTTGTGGAAGCGATGGTGCTGTTAAAGCCTACAAGCTGTTTGCCCATGCGCTTTTCTATTATGCCGTCAAGCCCGTCAAATGCACCGCCGCAGATAAACAGGATGTTCTTGGTGTTTATCTGTATAAACTCCTGGTTGGGGTGCTTTCTGCCACCCTGAGGAGGAACGTTGGAAACCGTACCCTCAATAATCTTAAGCAAAGCCTGCTGAACACCCTCGCCCGAAACGTCACGGGTGATAGAGCGGTTCTCGCTTCTGCGGGATATTTTGTCTATCTCATCTACGTAGATGATACCCATTTCCGCTTTTTTTACGTCAAAATCTGCTGCTTGTATCAGTCTTAGCAAAATGTTTTCAACGTCTTCACCCACATAGCCTGCTTCGGTCAGCGTTGTGGCGTCGGCTATTGCAAAGGGCACGTCAAGCATCCTTGCCAGCGATTGAGCCAAAAGGGTTTTACCAACGCCGGTAGGTCCCAAAAGCAAAACGTTGCTTTTTTCAAGCTCAACCTCATCGGCATCTGCCAAGGGCTTCTTTTTGTCAGCTTTTTGCAGGGAAAGTATGCGCTTGTAGTGGTTATATACCGCAACCGAAAGGACGGTTTTTGCATCATCCTGACCAATAACAAATTTATCAAGATGCTCTTTTATATCCTTAGGCTTCGGCATATTCTCAGCGGAAAGAGTAATGCCACTTCCGCCGCCTTTACGGTTGATATAAGTCTCATTAAATGCATTATATACCGTAAAGGAGGTGTTTAAGCAATCTTCGCAAATAAACACGTGGTGCTTTTCAAGTAAAATGTCTATAAGCGGAACCCCCGAAACACCGCAGACCTCGCAGCACTTGCTTTCATCAAGGGTGGTTCTTATACCACCTCTGCCGCGACCGTTTGTTTTATCAGCCATATTTATCTCTTTTCCATTACTTTATCTATTAAGCCGTATTCAAGAGCCTGCTCAGCCGTCATAAAGTTATCTCTGTCGGTATCTCTTTCGATTACCTCAAGAGGTTGACCGGTGGCTTTTGCAAGAAGGTTATTAAGCTTTTCCTTAGTTCTCTGTAACCATGCGGCGTGGATACGCACGTCACTCGCTTGACCCCTTGCACCGCCCAAGGGCTGGTGAATCATTATTTCACTATTTGGTAAAGCGTATCTCTTGCCCTTAGCGCCGGCGGAAAGAAGGAACGCGCCCATGCTTGCCGCCATGCCTACGCACATGGTAGATACGTCGCACTTGATAAAGTTCATTGTGTCATAAATAGCCATGCCTGCAGTAACACTGCCACCGGGGCTGTTAATATAAAGAAAAATGTCTTTATCGGGATCCTGAGCCTCTAAAAACAGAAGCTGTGCCACAACGAGGGAAGCGGTCGTATCGTTAACCTCGTCGGATAAAATAATGATTCTGTCACTTAATAAGCGTGAATAGATGTCGTAAGAGCGCTCACCTCTGTCGGTTTGCTCTACTACCATAGGGACTAATGCCATAGTTATATTCCTTTCGGTGTATATGTGTTCAAAAAGCTTAAGGAATATTATTTCGCAGCGTTTTCCTTTATGAAGTCAACGGCTTTTCTCAAAACAATATCCTTAACCAAGGTTTCGGGTGCGATGGTAGCCTTAACCTTTTCTATCTCTGTCTTGTAGCCTTCGGAAATCTTGGTGTATTCTGCTTCGATATCTTCCTCAGAAGCTTCGATATTTTCTGCTGCAACGATGCTTTCAAGAGCAAGTCTTATCTTAAGCTGTCTTTCGGACTGGGGCTTGAAGCTTTCACGAAGCTGTTCCATGGTCTGGCCGGTGTACTGGAAGAACATCTGAAGGTTGCCGCCCTGCATCTGCAATCTGTACTCATAATCTCTAACGTTCATGTCGATCTCGTCTTCAATCATGGGTGCGGGCAAGTCAAGCTCGGTATTGGCAAGAAGGTCATCCAAAAGGCCTTCTTCGTATGCGTAAACAGCAGCCTTTTCTTTTTTCTCTTCTATCTTAGCCTTGATGTCTGCCTTATATTCATCAATAGTGTCAAATTCAGAAACGTCTTTTACAAATTCTTCGTCAAGCTCGGGAAGCTCGGTGCGCTTGATTTCGTGAAGGGTGATCTTGAATATAGCGTCCTTGCCGGCAAGGTCAGAAGCGCCGTATTCTTCGGGGAACTTAACGGAAATATCAAAGCTTTCGCCTACGGATTTACCAACGATCTGATCCTCAAAACCGGGGATAAAGCTGTTGCTGCCCAGCTTAAGGGGATACTTTTCGCTCTTGCCGCCTTCAAATGCAACGCCGTCAACAAAGCCTTCAAAGTCTATAACAGCCTCGTCGCCGTTTTCTGCGGTACCCTCGGTAAGGGTGCTGACTCTTGCAAGACGCTTTCTTGCTGCTTCGATTTCTGCGTCAATTTCGCTGTCTTCAACAGTAACGGTTTCTTTTTCTGCGGAAAGACCCTTGTACTTGTTAACCTTAACTTCGGGCTTAACGTATACCTTAGCCTTAAGGATAACGCCGTTTTCATCTATGGATTCAAGCTCAACCTCAGGTCTGGAAACAACTTCAAGACCGGATTCAGCAATAGCTGCTTCGTATACGGAAGGGAAGAGTGCATCAAGTGCGTCTGCGTGGAAGAAGGACTCGCCGTAAAGCTTTTCAATAATGTGCTTAGGTGCCTTGCCTCTTCTGAAACCGGGAACGGTTATCTTAGAAGACTGCTTGCGGTAAACCTTCATTACCTCGGCATCAAAAGTTTCCTTGTCGATAGACAAAGTTAACTCACGCATATTCTTTTCGATTTCCTTAACTTCTTTCAAGCTCATTTTTAAATACCTCCAAGTAAAATAAGATATAATCCTAACATTACCATTTTATACATTTTATTAAAATTGTCAACTTAAATTTTAACTTTGTTTAAATTAAAGGCTATTTTCAGCAAAAAAATAATAATATAGTATTGAAAACAGCCATTAATTTGGGTATAATACATATTAAAGCATCGCGAAAAGAGGTGGAATAATGTCGAATAAAACACCCGATTTTGAAACAGAAGAGTATTTTTTAAATTCACCCGCCGTTAACTCAACCCCTAGCAGTGCGGCTGAAACGGATAACAACGACCCGATCCCCGCAGTAAATCCCGTAGAAGAAAAGGCCGCGGACGTGTCGTTTGAAGAATCGTTGTCTCTTTATTCTTCCGCAAACGTACCCAAGGGTAAAAAAAGAAAAAAACGCAAGCTTGGCGTTAACGGAATGGTTCGTCTTGTTGCTTTGTGTTTGTGCCTTGGCTTGTTTGCGTTTTCCTTAAGCAATATAGTTTCAAGAATGAACGACTTTTCTGCAGCGGACGAGTTTGACGCTATGTTGGGCAAAAAAGATTCGGTAATGCCTGCGCTTAGAAATTCACGCCCTGTTCCCACCAGCAAGGACTTGCTTCAGTTTTTGGGAAGTGATATCGGCGGCATTGAAATGTTCGATTCTTTGGATACCAATAAGCAGGATTATTACGAATCCCTTAGGAATAAGCTTTACGAAGGAAAGGAAATTAACGAAGAAAGCTGGGCGTATATTGTTGTAAAGGACACTGCTATTGATTATCTTGTTATGAAGGGTGACGATAATGACGAATACCTATATCGCCTTCCTAACCGAGAAGCAAGCAAAAAAGGGTCCATATTTGCAGATTCATCTTTAAGGGACGAGTATGAGGAAAACAGAAACGTGGTTTTATACGGCCATTGTATGACGGATGGCACCCGTTTCAGAGCACTAAAGCTTTTCTTTGACAGCGCAAACAGATACACAAAAGCGCAGGAGATGGAAATAACCGTAGTAACCGAAAAAGCCGTTTACGTTTACGAATATTTCTCAGGCTACCGTGCCGAGGGCGATGCATTTGCCTACTGCTATTCAACCGATACCAGCTCAAAAAGGTTTTACAACTACCTTAAGGGCAGACGTGCGTTAAACACCATAAGCAAGGACGTTACTTATGACGGAGATTCCAAGATAATAACGCTTATAACTTGCACCAATCTCTCGTCAAAACCGGCAGAACGCTACGTTCTTCACGGGATTCTTAAGAACGTATACTACTTCTAAAGTCTAATAAAAAAGCTCAGGGCGTTGCAGTCCTGAGCTTTTTTGTGTTATTTGTGGCTTTCGATGTAGTTGATAACGTCCTTAACGGTAAGCAGATGCGGAAGCTCTTCATCGTCAAACTCAATATCAAAGGTGTGTTCACAAAGTACAACCAAATCTGCAAGCTGCAAAGAATTGAAGCCAAGGTCGTTTACAAAAGAGGAATCCATGGTGACGTCATCGGCATTGATGCTCATTTCCTCTGCCAACAGATTTTTAAATTGTTCAAACATAATTTGATCAAGGGCGAAGCAGATCGCCCATCTCCTTCTGAAATTAGTTTATAAATTAAAGCATAAAACGCTTGATCTTTTGGGTGGAAGTCTTATCAAACTCGTTACGTCTTATCTCGACGTTCCTAATTTGCTTGAACGAGGGCAGAAGATTATTAACCGCCAAAACGTCCTCTTTAATTTTCGCCTGAATGGCGGCTTCGTCACCGCTTTCAAGCAGCTCTTGCGTGGGAAGGATTATGGCAGTGATAACAGATTCGCCCAAATTGTTGGTTCTTGCTATTACCGCACACTCTTTTATGCTATCCAAACGCAACAAATATTCTTCGATTTCTTCGGGGTATACGTTTTTACCGTTAGAAAGAATAATTAAGTTTTTCTTTCTGCCCGTAATGTAAATATAACCGTCGTTATCAAGCTTGCCAAGGTCACCGGTAAGGAAGTATCCGTCATCGGTGAATGCAGCCTTGGTTGCGGCTGCGTCTTTGTAATAGCCAAGCATTACGTTATCGCCTTTAACGGCTATTTCGCCAACCTCACCGTTTTCCGCGTATACAAGCTCTCCGTCTATCTCCTTAACGATTTTGACGTTGCAGCAGGGAATAGCAGGTCCTACCGAGCCGCTCTTTGGCTTTGTATAAAGGTCAACCGAAACCAAGGGCGAGCATTCTGTAATGCCGTAGCCTTGATATATGTTGATGCCCATGTCTTGGAAATTTTTAACCAGCTCAGGGTCAAGTGCAGCACCGCCGCAGATTATTGTTTTAAGTCTGCCGCCCAAGGAGCTGATGATCTCGCTAAAGAACGGACGGCGCAGGTCGATTTTTACTTTTCTTAAGCCTTTTGTAAGCTTAACTGCTTTGTCGAACGTACCCTGCTTGCCTTTTTTCTTTATCTCGTCCGTAATTCTTTTATGAATGGTCTGCACGAATAAAGGCACCAAAACGAAGCCCGTAGGCTTAAAGCGCTTTAAATTTTTAAGCACGTACTTAATGCTGTTATTGATACATATTGTAGAGCCCAAATGTAAAATTGCCAAGTCAATGGTAGTTTCATAAGTGTGATGCATGGGCAATACGGAAAGGAAAACGTCGTTTTGGTCAAAAGGCGTTATATTAGCGGAATGAGCAGAGGTAACCAAAAGGTTTTTATGGGATAACATAACACCCTTACTTGTGCCTGTAGTACCGCTGGTAAATAATATTGATGCCAAAGCGTCGGGGTCGTAGGTTAAGTTGTATATTCCCATAAAACCTGCAGAAAGCAGATAGGCACCGTATGCCAAAAGCTCGTAAAAGTTTATACAACGCCTATCGGCAAAAACCTCGTAGTTGCCTGTATAGGGGGTATAATTGCCAATCTCCATGTCAAAGATGTAGTTAACCTCGGCATCCTTAAGAGAATCGCCCAATTTCTTTTTATAATCGGGTGAGATAAATATAGCCGCACAATCAGCCATTTTAAGAAAACCTAAAATTTGATCGGGCATAAGCTCTTTATCCAAGGGCACAACAACGCCCTTGGCGCAAAGTATCGCAAGGTACGCCTGCAACCATTCCGGCCTCGATTCAGACAAAATTGCAACTTTTTTGCCCTTAAGATTTAATGCGTACAGCGCAGTCGCAACGTTTATAATATTTTCTGAGAAGCTCTTATAGGAAAGCTCCTTGATTTCATCTTTGTTGACTATATATTTATATAATGTTTTTTCACCGAATTTACCGCAGCCCGTTACCAAAGCTCTTACGTCGGTATAGGTCTGTACTTTTTCTTTCGGAAAATAATTTTTCATTTGCTTGCCTCCTTATGGTAAGATGTAGCTAAAACCGCACTTTATACCTATAGGCACACCTCCTCAGCATTAAAACTTGCAAATATTATATATTATTCATCCAAAAAAGTCAATAGTTTGGGGAATAAATAAAGATTTCCAAGACAAAATATGGATGAGGTGACAAATTTATGAATACCGATTACAAAAAATATGTTGAAGATAGGGCAAAAAGAACACCGTGCTTTATTAACACAATAAAAGCCTTTGCGGTAGGCGGTTTAATATGCTGTATCGGGAAAGCCTTGACGGATATTTACGTGGCTTTAGGTGCAGATTTAAAAAACGCACAAACCTTAAGTACCGTGTCTTTAATCTTTTTTGCAGGACTACTCACGGGAATAGGTTGGTTTAGTCCCATGGGCAAATTTGCAGGCGCAGGTACCCTTGTACCGATAACCGGGTTTGCTAACGCAATAGCCTCACCCGCAATTGAAAATAAAACCGAGGGCTTAATATACGGTACCTGTGCAAAAATGTTTGTTATTGCAGGCCCGGTAATAGTTTTCGGTACACTTTCCTCATCTGTGTACGGGGTCATTTACTATGTGGTAGAGAAGGTGCTTTAAATGAAAGAGCTGTTTGTTTTTAATAACGTATACGTTAAAAACTTTGCATCTGTCGTGGGAAAAACAGAAAAGGCAGGCCCTTTGGCTGACTGCTTTGATATGTGTGAGGAAGATGAGTATTTCGGAAAAGCTACCTGGGAAGAGGCGGAGAGCGAAATGGTGCACAGATGCATCAATTTGCTTTTGTCCAAATCCAACAGCGATCCGTCTTCACCTGATTTGATTTGCGGCGGAGATTTGCTTAATCAATGTGTGGCAAGCAGCTTTGGTGTGAAGGAGTGGGGCATACCGTATCTTGGACTGTACGGTGCTTGCTCTACCTTTGGGGAAGCAATGCTTGTTGCGGGCAGTATAATAAACGGAGGTTTGTGCAACAGCGCAATTGGGTTTGCCAGCTCTCACTTTTGCTCGGCAGAAAAGCAATACAGATTTCCTTTAGAGTACGGCGGTCAACGTACCCCCACGGCACAAAATACCGTTACCGGGTGCGGTGCGGTATTTTTGTCAAATCAAAAGTCAGACCTTGCGTTAAAGGATGGTCTTGTAGGCAGAATAGTCGATGCGGGTATCACCGATGTAAATAACATGGGTGCCGCCATGGCAAAGGCGGCGGCGGATACGGTAAGGCGCTACTTTGCATTAAGCGGCAAAAGCCCCGAGGATTTTGACGTGATTGCAACGGGAGACCTTGGCAGGGAAGGGTACGAGATTTGCTGCGACCTTCTGGGGGATTCCATACCGGGGCTTAAGGATAAGTATACGGATTGCGGCATGATGATATTCGATATGGAGGGGCAAGACGTACATTCCGGCGGATCGGGCTGTGGCTGCAGTGCCGCCGTTTCAACGGGATATTTTTTGCCAAGGCTTTGTGAAGGCGAGATACAAAGATTTTTGCTTGTACCTACGGGTGCTCTTATGAATCCCACAACGGTTTTTCAAGGTCAAAGTATATCGGGCATTGCCCATGCAGTATGTTTTGAAAGGCAGTAACTAAATGGAATATTTAAAGGTTTTTCTTGTAGGTGGATTAATATGCGCAATAGCCCAGGTGTTGATAGATAAAACGGCAATGACGGGGGCAAGAATACTCGTCTCGTTCGTGGTGGCGGGCGTATTCCTTACGGCGATCGGCGTATACGAAAAGATAGTTGATTTTGCCACGTCAGGTGCAACCGTGCCGATCGTTGGCTTTGGCTATACTTTGGCAACCGAAACAAAGGCGGCTGTTGACTCAAACGGATTGTTAGGCGCTTTAACCGGTGGGCTTACGGGTACGGCAGCAGGTATCACGGCAGCCGTGGTATTCGCTTTTTTCTGGTCGTTGATTTTTAAAAGTAAACAGAAATAAAAAATGTACTTCTCGATACCGAGAAGTACATTTTTTCATTTCCACATCATAGATTGATAAAACCACTGAGAAAATAAGATCGAGGCTGAGAACATCAAAATAACGTAAAATACCCTTGCCAAAAGCTTTTCTTTTAAGATTCGTTTTGCAAGCAAAACCGAAATGACCGTTACGCCGATTGTGATTATCAACCAAAACCACGCCGAAAAATCATTGGCGCTGAAATAGTCGTGTATCATATTGCCGTATTCGTCCACCTTAGGGCAACCGCAACCTAACCATTTAACAAGAAATTTGCGGTTGAAAAGCGAATAAGGATAAACCAGCAGCAAAAACGAAGATAACGGGGAAATCAGTATAAAAAAATTCTTTATCTTGTGCATAATTGTTATTTAACGTCGTTTAGGGTTCCGATAAAGAAGGGAACGTTGTTTTTGCAGTCGATAAGCATATACACAAATGGACGGTCAAGATATACGGTTTTGCTGTCGATAACGTCGATTTCGCCTTCTGTATTAACCTCAACGGCTGTTGCGGCACCTGCCTTGGTACCTTTTTCTGCCACGGAAATATAGGTCTTGTGAAGCACTCTGCTTATAAACAATCCGCCGCCCTCGTAGGTGCCAAGTCCGTTGAATTCCGCTTCGTCGCAAAATGCTTTGGGCATACCCATTTTTTTAAGTTCTTCGGATATTTCTACGCTATACTCGTTTTCGAATTTAGGAATTGCCGTTTTAACCGTTGTTCGTTCGGCGTTTTCAAACAAACTGCAAAGCCCCTCTCCGTCAAGGGAGGAAACGTATTCGGAAACGCTTATACCTTCATTGGGCAGAAGAGCAACAAAGGCATACTTGCCGCCGCTGTAACGCTTAATAAAACCGGTAGCTTTTTCATCCTCAAGGTACGTGCCGTCTATTCCGTACATAAACTTTGCGGTTTGCTTAGTTCCGTCCTCTTTTGTAAAAGTCCCTTCACTTACATCTGCCTTTTTATACGGTTCTTCCCATTCAGCCTCAAAAGCCAAGGCGTTCACAAGGTACATTACGGCACCTTCCGGTATCGTATCCAGAATTTCTGGAATCATTTCATCGGTATTTTCTTTAACCCAGTTGTTAATGTCTTTTAAAGTTTGTTCATCAAAGGGTGTTTTATATACGTTTGCGCCGTAATAATCGGCGTTGGTTTGTAAAAAGCTTTTGTTAACGGTAAATTTTTCGTCATCTATAAACCATACCGAGTTCGCCGTGGACAGCTTATATTTATCCCCATTTTCAAGGGATTTTATATAGCTGTAAATATATAAGTTAATGTCGTTACGGCTCATTCCGAGGGTGGATTCCATTTGTTCAAGAGTTTCACCCTCTGCGCCGTTGGCAGTCATTGCCAATGCGCAAAGCACGGATAGGGGAGAGATAAGGGTGTTTTTGCCCTTAACCTCCGTGGCTTTAAACAAACGCAAAGCAAAATCGCTTGCGGCTTTATTTTTGTCGGCATAGCTGTTAAGTGCATCAACTTTGTTGGGGGTTATGCCATCCATAAGGTTAGTGGCCTTAACCGTTGTAGTACATCCCACAAGGTTAATCGTTATTGCACAAACAAGCAGTACACTTGTTATTGCTAAAACAATGGTTTTTGTTTTCATCGGTTTTGCTCCTTTCACGCATAATAAAATTCATAATCGGGCAACGCCCTCCACTCTTCGGTTCCCATAAGAATGTCTGCGATTGTCATGCACACGGAAAGAAACTTTTGCCCCTTTTCGTCCTTGCATTCGTAGGTAGCTGCAACGTCAGCGGCAGTAACGCTTTTTTCAAATTCGGACGTTTTAACCGAAAGTATTAAAGTCATGGAAGGGTCTGACGCAGTACCGTCGGTGTGCGGGTTGTATCTATCGGGATAACTGCATAAGTCAAGCCCCATGATCAAATCGTAGATCTGTTTTCTTTCATTATCGGTCAGAACGTGGACGGTAACGTAGTCCTCCGGCTTGGTCGCAGCCGTTGTTTTAACAAGCCTTCCGGACTCGCTGTCATAAAAGCTTTCGCCAAAGCATCCCCAATTAAAGGAAAAACTAAAGCTTTCCATAGAATTTAACCCTTCGGCGACGTTATTGCTTGTCAAAACACTTTCTGTATAAAAATCATCTTTGTTTGTTTCTGTATATTCTGCTTCCATATTCTCAGCAACACCGTTTTTTATTCTGTCGGTACCGACAAAGTTGCCTATAGCAAAAGTAAAACACAGCGTTACGGCAAGACAAAGCGGAATACAAACCAAAAGTATGCGTCTTACCCTGCGACGCTTTTGTATGCGTTCCTTGCTGCGGCTGTGAATTTCCGCCCTGCATTCATTTAGTTCTCTCATATCAACTCACCATCCCTTCCAAGAATGGCTCGAAGCTCCTTTTTTGCACGATATAGAAGATTGTCAACCTGCTTTCTGCTTTTCTTCATTATTTTTGCCGCTTCGTCGTAGGTGGCGTCTTCAAAATACACCAAATGTACAACAGCACGCATATCCTCTGGCAGCTTTGCTATTGCACCGTGTAATTGGCGCTTTCTCTCATCTGCAAGCACGGTTTGTTCCAAAGAATCGCCGCCGTCGGCTATTGCCTGTGCTTCGTTCAGCTCAACAAAGCTTATGGCTTTGCGCCGCCTTATATAATCCAAAGCACGGCTTCTGCCGACCATAAACAGATATGTTTTAAGCTTTACCTTAAAGTTATACCTGTGCTTATGTACTATCAGATCGGAAAAAGCGTCAATAGCAATATCTTCGGCAGCGTGTACGTCTTGTACGTAGCCGTTAATAAAGAAAACCAGGCTTAAAAACAGCTCGTTTATTATATCGTCAAAGGCGCTTTCATCACCATCAAGAAAACGGCGGTAGCTACTTGCACCGTTATCCATATTGCACCTCCGAAATATGGGGCTATTTTGTCCCTCATTAATTATACGAACAAGGGGAGGGGATTCCTTATAAAAAATAAAGCCCACAACTTATATTTAAGTTATGGGCTTTTGCGAATTTTACAGTTCTGTTCTGCGCTCTATGGCTTTGGACAAGGTGGAAATATCAGCGTATTCCAAGGTTGCACCAACCTGCAAGCCATATGCAAGGCGTGTAACCTTTATGCCGTGGGGCGCAATAAGCTTTTTAAGGTACATAGCAGTAGATTCACCTTCAATGCTGGGGTTGGTCGCCACTATTACCTCTTTTACGCTTTCGTCAAGACGTCGTATCAGCTCTTTAACCGTAAGCTGTTCCGGACCTATTCCGTCAAGGGGAGAGATAACGCCGCCCAAGACGTGATAAACACCGTTAAACTCACGGGTATCTTCAATGGCGCTCATGCTTCTTGAGTCCTCAACCACGCAAATAGTGCTTTTATCACGTCGGTCGTCAGAGCAAACGTCGCACAGCTCGTATTCGCTAAGGGTGCTGCACACCTTACATAGCTTTACACAGCACTTTGCACCCGTAAGGGCAGTGGCAAACTCTTTAACCTCGCTTTCGGGCAAAGAAAGTATGTGATAAGCCAAACGTGTTGCCGTTTTTCTGCCGATACCCGGTAGCTTTGAAAACTGGTTAACAAGCCTTTCAAGTGAGGGCGTCATAATTAAAACAAGCCGGGCATGCTCATGCCGTTGGTAACCTTGGACATAGCTTCGCTGTTTGTGGTTTCTACGGTCTTATATGCCTCGTTAAAAGCAGCCACCAATATATCCTGAAGAGTTTCTACGTCGTCCGGGTCAATTATCGTGGGATCGATCTCAACAGACTTAACAACCTTATCACCGCCGATAATCACGGTAACAACACCACCGCCGGCTTTAACGGTGTATTCTTTGGTTTCAAGCTCTGCCTGAAGCTTTTCCATATCTTCCTGCATTTTTTGTGCCTGTCTGATCATTGCGTTCATATTTTGAGGACCGCCGCCCATTCCCTGAGGAAGTCTTACTTTCATAATTAATAGCTCCTTTATTTATTAAATCAATTCATCAAAAAACATATTGGTTTGCACTTCTGCCTTCGGTGCCTTTTCTACTTTTACCGTAATGGGGGAGCGCATCACTTCCGATGCACACGCCGTAAGCAGCTCTAAGGCTTTAGGCGTCGAAAGCTTGTCCTCGGCAATATCGCTGTCGGGCAATACGCACAAAACGCCGTCGCGCATAACAAATTCGGCAGTAGAAGCAAAAGCGTATACGGCACCTGCCCCTTTTGCGGAAAGCGCCGCCAAAAGCTCGGCACGTCCGTTAAAAGGGGACGGCTTATCTGCTTTTGCAGGTGCGGGTGCAACCGACTTTTTTGCCGCAACCGACGTTGCAGCAGGCGTTTTCTGTACGGGCACTCCTGCTTCCAAGGCGGAAACTCTTGCTCTTAAAGCATCTACGCCGCCTACCAGGTGTGGAGATGATAGCTTGATAACCGCCATCTCAGCCACAAGCTTTTTGTTTTGGGCTGAATATCCAAGCCTTGCCTGCGCTTCCGAAAGCACCTCAAAGAAATACAAAAGCTGTTCCTTGGTTACGGATTTTGCCAAGCTGCAAAGCTCTTCAAACATGGATTTGCTGAAACAAAACGAGCTGCCAAGCTTGTTAAGCCCTATTCCCGGCAGGCTTTGAATTACAAGCAGGTCTCTTGTCAAATAATTAAGCTGCCCTACAAGCGTTGCCAAATCGCGAGAGTTGCGATAAAGCTTATCCAAAACGCCCATAGCTTCCGAAACGTTGCCGTCGGCAGCGTGCCTTAATATGGCAACGACCTCTTCGTTGTTTGCAATACCAAGCTGCTTTTCGGTATCTTCGTATTTTATGGTATTATTGCCCAAGGCTGCAGTGCAGGATTCAAGAAGGCTAAGTGCATCTCTCATCGCACCGTCGGAAAGCCTTGCTATAAGGTTTACGGATTCTTCGTCAATATCAATAGATTCTTCCTTGCAAACGTGCTTAACTCTGTCACCGACAACCTCGGCATCAATGCGTCTGAATTCAAAACGCTGACAGCGAGATATAATGGTTGAAGGTATTTTCTGAAGCTCGGTAGTAGCCAAAACGAACATTACGTATTCGGGCGGCTCCTCCAAAGTTTTAAGCAGGGCGTTGTTTGCACTGTCGGTAAGCATGTGTACCTCGTCCACGATGTAAACACGCTTTTTTAATGTGGAGGGAGGGTAAACAACCTCGTCCCTTATGGCACGTATGCCGTCAACGCCGTTGTTGCTTGCGGCGTCTATTTCCAAAACGTCGGTAGCCGTGCCGCTGTCAATGGCAATGCAGGCGCTGCATTTGCCGCAAGGGCTGCCGTCAACGGGGTTTTCGCAATTAACCGCTTTGGCAAGGATTTTTGCACAGGTGGTTTTACCCGTGCCGTGGGTCCCGCAAAACAAATATGCGTGGGAAACCGTGGAAGAAAGAACTTGGTTTTTCAGAACAGTTGTTATATGCTCTTGCCCGCACACTTCATCAAAACTGCGGGGACGCCATTTTCTGTATAAAGCTCTGTACATATCAGCGGTACCGCCTCCTGCCAAAATCAAATATACAGAATATGACCATACGCCCACTGTCGAATCAAATGAACACGCGCTAATTTGACGCCGACTTCAAAACAGGCAACCTCGCGGCACATCGAAGATACCGCTTAATGCTGCTTGGTTCCCCACCTGACATGGTTCACGGCTTTCGATTGCGCAAGACCCATTCATCAACAGACTTTGTCAAATGCTGCCGAACCCATAGGACCCTCAAAAGGTGGACATCACCCCTGCTATAGCGGATTGCAGGTACAAGGCACCGCTAACTCCCCGGATAGTATGGCCATATTCTGTATATCTGTGGCAACCATTATAACAGAAACAAAACGTTTTTGCAAGTAGGTGTTTAAAAAAATATTCAGGTTGACAAAATGAATGCAATAGAGTATAATCGTAAGCGGTTATATGTCGATTTATACTCATATGGGAGGTAACTGGGTTGGATAATGCAAATAACACCGCTTCGGCAACGCTTAACGTAGTAAAACTGAAGGATGGTACGGTGCTTGCCGCCGATGAATGCGGCGTTTTTGAAGTTAAAAAAACGATCCTTTCCGTAATAGACGAAGAAAAATGGCTGAATTATATGGCTTCCCAGGGCTTTGCTTTATGCGGCCGTTGCTTTTTCGGCTATAGATTTGAACGAAACCCAAAGGCAAGCAGTTACTATTTTTCCGTTAAATTCTCTTCGGTTTCTTCTTCCGATGACGAGCTTTGCGATCTTACTTCTGCAGAGGCTAAAGAGCGTGATGAAGAGGGCAGTAAGCTTGTTTGCACCTATTGCACCAAGGTATACTATAAAACGGTTGTCAAAGCTGAAGGTACAGATGTAATCGTAGCGGAAGATGCAAAAAATAAGCGTAGGCAGTTGAAATACTATTTTGCTTTTGCGTTTTCTCTTATGTGCTTTTGGTTGGGGCTTCTTTGCTATAACCTTATGTATTTGGTTAGGTTTGAAGCAGCCGGTGCTACCGTCACTTTTAAAGACGGACAGCTTCACGATTATATTGTTAAAGAGTTTTCTATTTGGGATATCGCATTGGATATGTCAAAGTGGTTTGGTGAGTTCCCGTGTACTCCTCATATTTCGGTTTTCCTGTGCCTAACGGTGCTTACTTTACCCTTTGCGGTGTACTATTTTGACCAGTATATGTATGCAAGGGCGTTTGAAAAGTTGACTAAGAAATAATGAGTGAAAGAATAGTTTTGGGGCTTTCCGGCGGTATGGACAGCGCTTTCGTTGCTATCAAACTTATAGAAGCGGGATACGACGTTACGGCTGTCTATGCGCTTATGCATGACAGTTGTGACGGAACGGAAGAAGCAAAAGCTTTAGCCGAAAAGCTTGGTGTTGAATTTTTGTGCGTGGACGCAAGAAGTTCTTTTGACAAGGCGGTTATAACTCCTTTTGTCGCCGACTATGTCAGCGGCAGAACACCTAACCCTTGCGTGCTTTGCAATCCCGACGTTAAATTTAATACGCTTACGGACGTTGCGGACGAGCTTGGTATACGTAAAGTGGCCACGGGGCATTATGCCAAGCCCGTACTTAAAGACGGAAGATATTCCTTTGCACCTGCTGCAGATGAAACCAAGGACCAGGGATATTTTTTGTACGGTTTATCCCAAAGTACTCTGGCTCGTGTGGTTATGCCTTTGGCGGATATTCGCAAATCAGAAATAAAGGCTTATTTTGAAAACAGTAAAGCTTTTGCTTTTACAAAGGGTGAAAGCAACGATATATGCTTTGCCGCCCAAGGTTATAGAGATATTATTGCGTCAAAAGGTAAGCTTCCGCCTGTCGGAGAATACGTAGATCTACAAGGTAACGTATTAGGCAAGCACAGCGGTATTCACAACTATACGGTAGGGCAGCGCAAAGGTTTGGGTATAGCTTTGGGTAAGCCTGCATTTGTAAGTGATATAGACCCGTTGACAAACAGAATAGTTTTATCCTTTGCCGAAGATTGTGTTTGCGATGAGTTTAGCGTGGAAGGTTTTAATTATATGGCTGTTACCTCCGTTGCAGTCGGTGCTTTATACAAGGTCAAATTGCGATACCGTGCAAAGCCCGTAGATTGCGTCATTAAAAACGTTGATGAGAAAACGATCGTTGCAAAGCTGTGCGTGCCGCAGCGCTTTGCAGCACCGGGGCAATCAGCGGTTTTCTATTGTGAAGACGGCAGCATTGCTTTTGGCGGTACAATATGTAAATAGGGGGCATTTTCTTATGGAAGAATATAAGGTAAAATTACTTACTCTTGTAGAAGAGTTTTCTTTAGAAGGGGTATTTGTTCCCGAAAATATTAATGACATATACGTTGTCCGTTCAGACGTTAGTCGCCCCGGGCTTCCCTTGTGCGGCTTTTTTGAATATTTTGAGGGCGGACGTATTCAAATGATGGGTAAGATGGAGCTTAGCTATTTGGATGGGCTGTCACAAGAAGCAAGAGCTAAGTCCTTATCTGATTTTCTTTCAAGAAACCCCGTGTGCGTTGTTATTACCACCGGGCTTGATATATCTGATGAAATGATAGGGTTTTTCAAAAAGTACAATACACCGCTTTACAGAACCTCTTGGAACACCTCTGATTTTATGGCAGCGCTTATAGCTTCCCTAAATATTCATCTTGCCGAGCGTATATCTCTGCACGGCGTTTTGGTCGAGGTTTACGGCGAGGGTATTTTGCTTTTAGGTGACAGCGGCATGGGTAAGAGCGAAACTGCTATCGAGCTTGTTAAAAGGGGACATCGTCTTATAGCGGATGATTCCGTAGACATTAAACGAGTTTCAGCAAAAACGCTGGTTGGTTCCGCCCCCGAGCTTATACGGCATTACGTTGAAATGCGAGGGATAGGTATCGTCGATATAAGACGTATTTTCGGTATGGGTGCCGTAAAGCTGAGCGAAAAGGTTGACCTTATAATCAACATAGAAAATTGGGTTGAGGGTAAGATGTATGAAAGGTTCGGCTTGGATGATGAATACACCGACATCCTTGGTATAAAGATTCCTTCGATAACCGTACCCGTAACCCCCGGACGTAATCTTGCAGTAATAATAGAGATAGCAGCAATGAATCACAGACAAAAAAAGATGGGTTATAACACGGCAGAAGAATTTAACAAAAAGCTTATGAGCATGTACGGAGAGTGATGTTATGTATACTTTAGGTATTGACTTGGGCGGCACAAATATAAAAGCAGGCATTTGCGATAATGATGGCAAGATTGTAAAAAAAATGTCTTTGCCTACCGATAAAAATGCAGACCCTGACAGCATAACCGATTCCATGGCAAAGCTTTGCTACATGCTTTTGGAAGAGACGGGCATATCTGCCGACGAGCTTGAATATGTTGGCGTTGCGGCACCCGGTACTGCTGATTTGGAAAAAGAAGAGATAGTTTTTTGTAACAACCTTCCCTTTTTGAATTATCCTTTGGCTAAGGAGTTCTCTGCAAGGTTCCCTGCAAAAAAAGTGTATATCGAAAACGATGCTAATGCCGCAGCCTTAGGCGAGGTTATGTGCGGTGGCGCCAAGGGTAATAAAAGTGCAATTATAGTAACCTTGGGTACCGGTGTGGGCAGCGGTATCATTCTTGACGGTAAAATATATTCCGGCTTCAATTTTGCAGGCGGCGAGCTTGGTCACATGGTTATACAGGCAGACGGAAAGCCTTGTACTTGCGGAAGGAACGGTTGTTTTGAAGCATATTCTTCCGCCACCGGACTTATTAATTCTACAAAAGAGGCTATGGAAAAGCATCCGGAATCTTTAATGTGGACAGTGGCTGCAGAGAATAACGGCAAGGTTAACGGGCAAACGGCATTTAGGGCTCTTGACCGTGGCGACAAGGCTGCAAAGGAAGTTGTCGACAGCTATATTAGCTTGCTTTCCTGCGGAATTATCAATATAATAAATATCTTTCAGCCCGAGGTCGTTTGTATCGGCGGCGGCGTTTCCAACGAAGGCGATAATTTATTCCTGCCTCTTATGGAGTACGTTGATAAAGAACAGTATTCCAGATACTGTAAAAAGCAAACGGAAATAAGAATGGCTCTTTTGGGGAACGATGCCGGTATAATAGGCGCAGCTATGCTGGGGAAACAATAGAGTTTTAAGGAGTTAATTAGTTTACATAATGCAAAAAATGACAGAAATTATAGAAAAACAAGTGCTTCCTGCTATTGCGCTTAGAGGCATTGTGGTTTTTCCTAATGTTGTAACAAGTTTTGAAATAGCGCGTAAGCAGTCTTTAAACGCCCTTATGCGCGCAGAAAACGCCGACGGTAGGATTTTTCTTGTGGCACAGACAGATCCCTCTGTGTTGGATCCCGCCGTTTCTGATTTACAAACCGTTGGCGTAATTGCAAAAATCGAAAGAAGCTTTAAACTTGCTAACGGCAATTTTCAAGTAATAGTAGAAGGTCTTACGCGTGGAGAGCTGCAAGCGTTGGAGCTTGGTGAAAACGGGCTTACCGCTTCCGTATTTATTCGCAACGTCAGCTATGAATCGATAGACGGTTCTGAAGAAATAGCAGCTATTAAGGACGCTTGGGCTGCACTGACCGAATATCTTAAGTATACACAAAGTCAAGCTAAAGAAGTAACCGAGGCTGCCCACAGCATCAGAGATGCAGGTGCGTTGGCAGACTATTTGGCATCCTCTTTTCTTGTGAAAGCAGAACAAAGGCAAGCTGTTCTTGATATATATGATCCCGTTGAAAGACTTAACCAATTTACCGATTTTATAAAAGCTGAAATCGAGTACATGCATCTTGAAACGGATATTCAAAACAAGGTAAGGATCAATCTTCAGCGGAATCAAAGAGATGCATATTTAAGGGAACAGCTTAGGGTAATACATTCCGAGCTGGGCAATAACGAGGAAGAAGATATCTTCTCGGAAGACGAAGAGCTTTCCGAAGAAATAAAAAGACGTCAGCTTCCGATAGAAGTAAGAGCTAAGCTGTTAAAGGAAGTATCTAAGCTTAATAAAATGCCCTTTGGTTCTCAAGAAGCTGCCGTTATTCGCAACTATATAGAAATATGCCTGGATTTACCTTGGGAAAAGACTACCAAGGATAGATTGGACGTGGAAAAGGCAAGAAAAATCTTGGAAAAAGACCACGACGGGCTAAAAAAGGTCAAGGAAAGAATTCTTGAGTATATAGCAGTAAAAAAGCTTTCCCCCGATATATCAGGACAGATACTGTGTTTTGTGGGCCCTCCCGGCGTGGGTAAAACTTCCATTGCACGCTCTATAGCAAGAGCGCTTAACAAAAAGTACGTTCGCATTGCACTGGGTGGCGTAAGGGATGAAGCTGATATAAGAGGGCATAGAAAGACCTATGTCGGTTCCATGCCGGGCAGAATCGTAAATGGACTGAAGCTTGCGGGAAGTGCAAACCCCGTAATACTTCTTGATGAAATCGATAAGCTTACGAGAGACGCTCACGGTGATCCGGCTTCCGCCTTGCTTGAGGTTTTGGATTCCGAGCAAAACAAGAGCTTCCGCGACCATTTTTTAGAGCTTCCCTTGGATTTATCTCGCTGTATGTTTATAACGACTGCAAACTCGGTTGATACTATCCCTCCTGCCTTGTTGGATAGATTAGAGGTTATCCATATGGAAAGCTATTCGGAAAAGGAAAAGCTTTCTATTGCCTTTAACCATCTTATTCCAAAGCAACTAAAGCATCACGGCTTAACAAAGCGCAACCTTACTTTTACCGAAAACGGTGTAAAAAGGCTTATCAACGCTTATACCAAAGAGGCGGGCGTAAGAAATCTTGAAAGAGAGATAGCCAACGTTTGCAGAAAAGTTGCTATGCTTGAGGTAAGCGGAAAAGCCAAAAGCTATATTGCTGATGAAAACACGATAAAAGAGCTTTTGGGGGCAGAACAGTTTATACCAGATACCGTTTATGCGAACAACGAGGTTGGCGTAGTTAACGGTTTGGCGTGGACCGCTTTGGGTGGTGAGATGCTTAGAATAGAGGCTCTTTCCATGCCGGGTAACGGAAAGCTGGAGCTAACCGGCAACTTGGGCGACGTAATGAAAGAGTCTGCCAAGGCCGCCATCAGCTATATAAGGTCAAAGGGTGACGTATATAAGGTTGACCCTAAATTTACCGAGGAAAAGGATATTCACATCCACGTTCCCGAGGGAGCGGTTCCCAAGGATGGCCCCAGTGCGGGTATCAGCATAGCCTGCGCTTTGCTTTCTGCATTGACCGAGCGTAAAGTCAAGCAAAGCGTTGCAATGACCGGTGAGCTTACCTTAACGGGTAGGGTATTAAGAATAGGCGGATTGAAAGAAAAATCCATGGCTGCCTATAAGGCAGGAGTAAAGCAGGTAATAATACCGGCAGAAAATCTTGCTGATGTTTCTGATTTTGACAGCGAAATACTTAACTGCCTTGAGTTTATTCCGGTAAGCAGTTTTTCTCAGGTAGTAGAAATAGCTTTGGAATAGAGGTATGATTATATGGAGATGAAATTTGGAGATATTAACCTACATAATACGGAGTTAATACTCACGGCAGGCATCGAAAGACAATTAATAAAAGAGGGCGTGCCGCAGGTAGCCTTCTCCGGCCGTTCCAACGTGGGTAAAAGTTCCCTTATTAATTCTCTTTTAGGTAGAAAAAAGTTGGCACGCGTCAGCTCAGAACCCGGTAAAACAATAACGGTAAACTATTATAACGTTGATAAAAAGCTTAACCTTGTGGATTTGCCCGGATACGGTTTTGCCAGAAGAAGCAAAACAGATATTTCAAAATGGTCAAAGCTTACCGCAGGCTATTTTGAAAACAATGGGTCACTATGCTTGGTTCTGCAGCTTATAGACAGCCGTGCCGGTATAACTGCAGACGATAGGCAAATGCTGGATTGGCTTTATCACTATGACGTGCCTTATATGCTCGTTATAACAAAGTGCGATAAGTTGAACAAAACAGAACTTAACAATCAAGTCAACAAAATAATTAACGATCCTGCTGTAAAGGCCGGCACTCAATGTGTTTTGTACTCATCTCTGAAAGGGCTGGGGAGAGAGGCTCTTATGGCAAGTATCGTAGAAAAGGTGATGTAATTATGCTCCATGAAAATTTACAGATTTCTGAAAATAACCACTTGCTTATAAATGGCTTCGATACTGTTGAGCTTGCAAAAAAGTATGGCACGCCTCTTTACGTGCTTGATACAGATATGGTATATAACAATTGCGTTATGTACAAAAATCTTATTGAAAAGCATTTTGGAGAGGGCAGCATGCCCCTTATAGCTTCAAAGGCTTTGTCTTGTAAAGAGGTTTACCGAATAGCCGCAAAGGCGGGGATAGGTACAGATATGGTTTCCGGTGGTGAAATTTATACTGCTTTTTCTGCAGGATTTCCCATGGAGAGGGCATATTTCCACGGAAATAATAAAACCGATGAGGATATACGCTTTGCTCTGGATTGCGGTGTTGGATGCTTTGTTGTAGACAATAACGAAGAAATAGTTGCCCTATCAACTGAAGCTAAAAAAAGAAACGTAAAAGTTAAAGTGATGCTTAGGGTTAGCCCCGGTATTGATCCGCATACCCACAAAGCTGTTGTAACGGGCTCGGTAGATTCTAAGTTCGGCGTTGCTATTGAAACAGGTCAAGCGATGGAATCTATAAAGCTAATCCTGGCACAAGATTCACTTAGCCTTGAAGGCGTTCATTGCCATATAGGATCTCAGATCTTTGAGTATGATCCGTATGCATCTGCCGCAGATATAATGATAGGCTTTATAGCTAATATAAAAGCAGAAACAGGATACGAGGTTTCTGCATTAAATCTTGGCGGCGGTTTTGGTGTAAGATACGTAGAAAGCGATCCCGTTTATGATTACGATAAGGCACTTTCCGATATAGCTGCTTCCATTAATGCTGCTTATGAGAAGCACGGTGTATCTAAGCTTAGGATTTATTTTGAGCCCGGCAGGTCTATAGTTGCAGCTGCAGGTCTTACCCTTTATACCGTTGGTTCGTTTAAGACGATAACCGGTTATAAGTCTTACGTTTCAATAGACGGCGGGATGCCCGATAATCCAAGATATGCTTTGTATCAATCAAAATACACCTGCCTTGTTGCGAACAAAGCAGGTGATGAAAAAACCGTAACCGCTACTATAGCCGGCAGGTGCTGTGAAAGCGGAGACTTGATACAAGAAAATGCAGAAATCCAGCCCTGCAATAGGGGAGATATTCTCGCCGTTCTTGTGACCGGCGCCTACAATTATTCCATGGCTTCCAATTATAACCGACTGCCTCGCCCCGCTATGGTTGGCGTAGGTGCAGATGGGGATAAGTTAATTATAAAAAGGGAAACCTACGAGGACTTAATTAAAAACGATATTTAAAAAGCTTTAAAAAAGACGGACGTGCAGCAAAAAACGTTTTGCCGTCTAAGTAGGATAGACTATCGTTTTCTGTGCTATTAAATTTAAGCTTATAAGAACATAAAGACTGATGACTGTAACCAAGTTGTCGGTCTTTTTTGTTTACGGCGTATTTGCCGTCACCCAAAAGCGGATGCCCTATGGCGGCAAATTGTGCACGAATTTGATGTGTTCTGCCCGTGACAAGCTCAGCCTCAACAAGAGAAATATCGCTCGCCGTTTCTAATACGATGTATTTTGTTACGGCAGTTTTCTCTTCATCGTGCTTTTTTGTTTTGCTTAAAAATACACGATTTGCTTTCTCGTCTTTTCTTATGTAATCCGTTAACGTACCGGCTTTCTTTTCCGGAACACCGTGTACAGCAGCTAAATATATCTTTTTTACCGAACGTTCCTTGATTCGTCTGTTCATATCGCGTAATGCTGCCGCCGTTTTGGCTGCAATAACTATCCCACAAGTGTTTCTGTCAATTCTGTTGCACAGTGCAGGGGCAAATGCTTCATTGGTGTTGTACTCGCCTTTTTCTGCAAGATATGCTTTTATGTGATTAATTAAAGTGTTATAGCCTTCGTTTTCGTCAGAATGACAAAGCAACCCCACCGGTTTGTCAACAAGAATAACGTTATCGTCTTCGTATACTATGTTCAACTGAGGTTTAATGTGGGTGTACGCCTTTTCCTCGTTAGCATCGGAGAAGAATTCGTCGGAAATATAAAAGGTCAAAACGTCGTTTTCTTCAATGAAATCGCCGGGTGCTGCCTTTTTGCCGTTTAGTTTGACTCTTTTTGTTCTTAAGAATTTGTATATCAGCGACTGTGGCATTGTTTTAAAACGTTTTGATAAAAACTTGTCTATCCTTTGTCCGCCTTCGTTTTTGTTTATTATTATCTCTTTCATTAATAAATTCACCACCAAAGCCATTATACAATGATTTTAGAAATAAATCAATTATAAAATATAGGGCTGTTTGCAATAAAACAGCCCTATGCCGGTTAAGCGGTGAACATGGTTTGCGAATCTTCTGTAGAAAGGCCAAAGCTTACACTTATAGCCTCGTTAACACGGGCCATCATGCTTTCATCCAAGTGGCCCATTTTTTCTTTTAATCGGCGCTTGTCAATAGTTCTGATTTGTTCCAACAGTATTACAGAATCTTTTGCCAGGCCTGCGGTTGCCAATACGTCGATGTGGGTAGGCAATCTCGTCTTTCCTGTTTGGCTGGTTATAGCAGCAGCGATAACGGTAGGACTGTATTTATTTCCTATATCGTTTTGTATTATCAACACCGGTCTTACACCGCCTTGCTCAGAGCCGACAACAGGACTAAGATCAGCGTAATAAATGTCACCTCTTCTTATACCTTGGCTGTTTGTCACATTCATATCTTAACACGTCCCATCAACAGTTTATTCCATCACTGATATTCTTGCCAAAAGATACGAGTTTATACTAAGATGACGCAAACAATATTTATAAGATTTTTGCATTTTGCAATAATTAACAGCTTAAAATTTTAAATAAGTTGTTGACATAAACTAAAGTGAATGGTATAATATACTGTAAATTGCTATACGTAGCTTTATCTTCAGGAAGAGAGGTACAATTTATGAAAAGATCTCCCGCTAAGAGAACGATTGCGTTCTTCATAGCCTGCTTGATGGTTGTCACAACGTGTTTGACCGTTTCCATCAACGCAAGTGACTATGAAATCGTAGAATGGGATTATCTTGATGAAGGCACAGGTATGCCCGATCCTAACGATCAAACTGAAGGCTTACCTTTTCCTAACATCGACGGAATAGCTCCCATTATCTCCGATTATTATTTCACTTACGAGCCTTCCGTTTATGCATATGGTGAAGATGGCAACGTTGATTTAACCAATCCCGTTACTTCTGTAAAAGCAGGTGACGTTTTTTGGTTTAAAATCGCCTGCACCGATATAGAAACCGAAAAGCTTACCAAATATGACGGTTTTTATGATTTTGAAGGCTTTTATACTTATGACGTAGAGGCTATAGACCGTTACTATGGCGGCAAAGTGGTAAGCCTTGCTCCCGGCAAGACCGGCATTTTGGACTCTACGTGGTTTAAGAAATTTATAAGCATCGAAAAGCTTGAGGGTATGGCTGATTTTGATGTCACCATGAACTGGGCAAGACTTTATACTCCCAGCGATCCTCCTGCTGATTATCTGGATGCTTCCGTAAATGGCATGGGTCAGCACTTTTCTCTCAGAGTATCCGGTGTTGAGTTCGGCGATTTCGGTATAATAGAAGACGGTCAGTTCTATTTTTGCGTTCCACTTGTAATGAGTGCTGATGCAGAAGATGGGGCAGAATACACCTTTACCGTTCCTTATCCCGGTATTGAGCAGTTTGCTGATGCATATTATTGGAGCGATAATATGCTTTACCACGATTCCGTTTACGGTCGTGGCGGTTCTTATACAATAACTGTTGATAACCATGATGATGCAGAGGCTAATCTTGCTACTAATGCTACGTATTCCATAGCAATAAATGGCCAGCCTTTTGAAAAGTATACCGACGGTTATCTTAACGATTTGTTGTATCCTCTTACTGAAAAATCTAAATATACGGTTGTTCCAACTTCTCAAAATGGTATAGTTGACGTAGGATTCAAGCTTCAGTCTCTTTCCGAGGTTGATAGCTTGGTAATTACCGTTAACGATACCGCAGATACAGAATTGCCTTCTGTTATTGAAGCTTATGGCGTTGATGCTGACGGTAATACTGTTTTCCTTGGCGATGTAACAGACGGTGTTGCATATTATAACGGTGTTACAGACAGTTCTAATTATGCGTCTACCGTTACTGTTAATGCTGCTAATGCTTATCAATATACCATATCCGGTTTTGATGCCGGTAAGTATACCGATATAACTCTTCGCATATACGGTGCGGCGAGCGAAGATGGGTATGCTGATGTTGCTGTTGGTGAAGTTGAAATCATCGGTGAGGCAGCTAAGGTTTCCGTTACTATCGAAAACGGTACTATAGAAAATGCTTCTGATGATGATATGTATTATCCCGGTTCTGTTCTTAATATAGTTCCTGAAGATGTAGAACATAAGACCTTTGCAGGTTGGGAAGCTCAAAACCAGACCGGTAGTTTTTCCGACGACTTGTCTACCTTTACAGTTGGTAATTCTGATGAAGTTATCGTTGCTGTTTATGACGACGTATTCTACAGCATCGATGTCATTAACGGTACATTTGAAGACGGTTCTACTTTTGATGAGGTTACCTACGGTACCATCCTTGATATTTTTGCAGACGAGCCCGAAGAAGGTCGTGTGTTCGATAAATGGCTTGTTACCGGTGACGCGGTTGTAGACGATCCTACTTCCCCTGAAAGCACTGTAACCGTTTACGGTGAAGCTACGGTTACCGCAAGCTATAAGGATACTTGTACTCTTGCAGTTACCAACGGCTCAGGCAGCGGCACGTACAATCCCGGTGAAACTGCTGAAATCGTTGCCGATGAAGCAGAAGAAGGCTATGTTTTCTATAAATGGGAAATAGTGTCCGGTGACGTTGTAATTGCCGATGTAAATTCTGCTGAAACCGTTGCTGTTGTAAATTCCAATGCCGAGGTTAAAGCAATATACGTTTGGACCTATAAGGACGTTCCCGAAAATCTTGTTAACGTTGATACTCCCGTTAAAGTAGAACAGGGTACTATCGTTGACGGCGCAGATTCTTTCACTAAAGATCAGCTTTATCCTTTGATGTCAGATGGTAATTGGTTGGTTCTTACCGATGGTGAAAGCGTTGTGCTTTCCTACGATTTAGGAGCAGTGTACGATGTTTCTGATGTTGTAATCAACTTCTCCAGACTTGATGGTTTTGTATATACTGACCTCATTAAAGTTTACGGCGCAAATAACGCTGATGGCAGTGACAAGGTTTGTCTTGTTGAATCTGTAGTTTCCGATATGACCGAGAAACTCGCCTTTGAAGACGGCATAACTCTTGACGCTAATTCCGGAATTTACAAAATTGCCGTTAATGACACCGAAGGTTACAGATATATATTCATCGAAATGTCTACGGACTATAATTTCACCTTCGGTCAAAATACTTATAAAAACAGTAATATCGCTGTAGGTGAGGTTGAAATATACGGTACTCCCGCAAGATATACCGTTGATGTTATCGGCGGCGAAATGATCTACAACGAAGAAGATTACAGCGAAGAAGACGGCGGCTTCCTGGCTGGCAGTGTTATCCAGGTTGTACCCAATGAAGTAAGTGTTCCCGGCAACGAAGAATTTGAAAAGTGGATCGCAAGCGTAGGCAACGTTTCCGAAGAAAACGGTGTATATACTTACGTTGTTAACGGTGACGCAACCGTTGAAGCTGTCTTTACAGAGATCAACAAGCCTGTTGATGATAACTTGGCACCTAACTCCGACGTTGTGCTTTCTGCAGGCACTGCAGTTGGCGGTCACGATATGAGCTATGTGAATGATCAGCTCTATCCTATTACGGCTAACGCATACTGGGAAGCCTATAAGGCAAGCACCGGTAAAAACATCACCTTTGTGTTTGACCTCGGTGATTATTATGATGTTTCCGCAGCAAGTATTACTGCAAAATATGCAGATCTCGCTTCGCAGACCCAGTTACCCAATACTATAGTATTTAAAGGCTCCAACAATCCCGACGGCAGCAATGCCGTTGTCATCGGTTCCATCACGAACGGTCTTGATGAAAGTGCATACGATAAGATTGAGTTTGAAGATTTCGGTGTAGAATCCAACCTTACTTCAGTTGCATGTAAATATGATGTTACAGCTACCGACGCAGTATCTTGCAGATACGTTGTTGTCACTGTTACTACTGATTATGTTGGACTCGTTAACCAGTACTTCCCCGATCCTCAGATTGTAATCGGTGAAGTCGAAATTTACGGTAGCGAAAGCACCTTTGAGGTCACTGTTGAAAACGGTACCATCAGCAATGCAAATCCTGATAATATTTACGATAACGGTACTGAACTTTCCATAAGTGCAGATGATATTCCTCACAAGGAATTTATCGGTTGGATAGTTGAAGGCGACGGTGAATTGGCTTCCGAAACCGAAGCAAATACCACTTTCGTCGTAGGCAGTTCCGATGCAAAGATCATTGCTCAGTACACAGATAAGCTTTATTCTCTTACCGTAAACAACGGTAGTGGTGATGGTAGATACGCTTACGGTTCAAGCGTTGAAATAATTGCAGAGGCTCATAGCGATCCTGAAAAGGTATTTGATAAGTGGGTCCTTGTTTCCGGTGATGCAGTAATTGAAGATGTAAACAATCCTCAAACCAACGTTTCTACAAAAACCGATAGCGTAATTGAAGCTGTCTACAAGGATAGAGTATATTCGCTGACTGTTGAAAACGGTACGGGTGATGGCGATTACGTTAAGGGTGATACTGCAGCAATAGTTGCAGATGCTCCCGCTGCACACAAGCAATTTTCTCACTGGGAAGTTGTTGTTGGCGAATGTACAATTGCCGATGTTAACGCTTCTTCCACCACAGTTGTTACAAGCAATGTAGCCACCACTGTACGTGCTGTATATACAGATATTCTCTATGACGTAACCGTAAATAACGGTGTTGTAGATGAAAATGATTATTCCGAGGACGGTTATAAGGTTGACACCGAGATTAATATTACTGCCGATGCCCCTGAAGCGCATAAGCAATTTGCAGGATGGGTAATTGTTGAAGGTAATTGTTCTATAGAAGATGCATCTTCTGCAGAAACCGTTATTACCGTTACAGGCGGTAACGTTGTGATTGAAGCAACTTATACCGATGTTGAGTATGATCTTGTTGTTGAAGGCGGTGAAGGCAGCGGATCTTACGTATTTGATGAAGACGTTGAGATCAAAGCAACTGCTCCCGGTGAAAATTACATATTTGACGGCTGGACAGTTGTAAACGGAGAGGCTGATATTGCTGATGCCGATTCCGAATCTACCGTAGTTACGATTATAGGCGACGCTACAATCGAATCTAACTGGATAAAAGTATTTGATATTGAAGTTATCAATGGCGAGATCTCTTCTGATGATGTTAAAGAGCATTACTTCACCGGTGATAGCGTAAAGATCAATGCTGATGCTCCTGCAGAAGGTATGCAGTTTGACGGTTGGGTGGTTGTTGAAGGTGATGCCGACATAGCTGATCCTACCTCTCTTTCCACGACCGTAACCGTTTCCGACAGTAGTGTGGTATTACGTGCTGAATATTCTGCAATCGTTTATACTCTTGTAGTTGTTAATGGTACCGGTAGCGGTGACTATGAGTACAATACAGAAGTTGAAATCAGTGCCGACATCCCCGAAGGAACCGTGTTCCAGGGTTGGACGGTTACCGAAGGCAATGTAGAAATTTCTGCTCCTGAAAGTGATACTATTACCGTTGTTATTAAGGCAGATGCCACAATTACCGCAAATTATGTAGAAGCATATACGATCGATATCATTAACGGTACGGTAGTACTTGAGGATGCTCAAGAGTATTATTTGACAGGCGATGAGGTTCGCATCGTTGCTGATGCTGCTCCTGCCGATAAGGTGTTCTTGGGTTGGGTAGTTGTTGAAGGCGATGCCGTAATAGAAGATCCTGATTCTGCTGAAACTACTATTACGGTTGGCACCAGCGATGTAGTTGTTCGCGCTGAATATGCTGATGTTTTGTATAATCTTGAAGTGCAGAACGGTTATATCGACAACGCCGATGAAAACGGTTATCTTGTTGGATCTACCATCGAGATAGTTGCTGATGCCGCCCCCGAAGGTTATGTGTTTGATAAGTGGGTAATCGTTGAAGGCAACGGTGTTATAGCTGATGAGTTTGCTGATGATACTACCTTTACAATTGGTAGCGGCAACGCTATAATTAAGGCTACGTTTAAGCCCGACGCTCAAACACCCGATACCGGCGATGCAGGTCTTGCGCTTTTTGCAACGCTTATGGTTGCTTCCTTAGGAATAACCGGCGTGGTAGTTGCAAAGAAGAAAAGTCGTTAATTTAATGTAATATGTTAAAAAAGGTGTCTGCCAATCTGCAGACACCTTTTTCCGTTGTGTGATATGCTCTAATTTGATAGGTGGTTTTGAACAAAAACTATTGCAATAATTCAAATTATAATGTATACTTGTTATAATGGAAACGTTCTGTATTTGTAATTGCTTGATAATCGGACTTTAAATATAAGCTTTGGAGGTTTGTATATGCACCAGCCAAGATCTGAGTATCCAAGACCGCAGTTCTTTCGCGATAATTGGTTGAATTTGAACGGAGAGTGGGAGTTTGAATTTGATAACGAGTGTAAGGGCGAATTACAAGGCTATCATTGTTCAGAATCACACTTTTCAAGAAGGGTTATTGTTCCGTATTGCCCTCAAAGCAAACTTTCGGGTATTGAAGAAAAAGCTTTTATGTACGGTGTTTGGTATAGACGCAGCTTTAATTTAGAGGAACATCAGCTTGAAAAGTTAATAGTTCTTAATTTTGGCGCCGTAGACTTTAAAACAACTGTTTATATTAACGGAGTCAAAGTAGGTGAACACATAGGGGGATATTCAAGCTTTTCTTTTGAAATTTCAAAGTTCTGTGTTTGCGGTGAGAATATTCTTACAGTTTTTGCAGAAGATGATGAACGCTCTACTGCTATTCCGACCGGCAAGCAGTCCACACGATTGGAGTCATACGGATGCTCTTACACTCGCACTACCGGCATATGGCAAACTGTCTGGCTTGAATTTGTAGAAAAAACACATATTAAAAGAGTAAAGTATATTACCAGCTCTGACAATCGCTATGTAACGATTTTTGCAGAGCTTGCAGGTATTGGAACCTTTGAAGCTAATATCTTCTATAAAGGAAAATTTGTTGGTCAAGGAAGCCAATACTCTTCAAACGGTGTTGCAGCTTTGCAAATTGAATTGTCAGAGCTTCACTTATGGGAGCTTGGTAATGGCAGACTGTACGACATTAAGCTAAGCTTTGAAAACGATAAAGTTGACAGTTATTTTGGACTAAGGTCTATTTCTCTTGACGGTCGTAAATTTTTGCTTAACGGCAAATCTGTATTTCAACGCCTCGTTTTGGATCAAGGGTTTTATCCTGACGGTATTTATACTGCGCCCACGGACAAGGATTTGGAAAATGATATTATTCTATCAATGAAGGCAGGCTTTAACGGAGCAAGATTGCATCAAAAGGTATTTGAAGAGCGATTCTTATATTATTGCGATCTTCATGGATATATGGTTTGGGGTGAATATGCCGATTGGGGCATAGATACCGGAGACGGTCATATAAGTGCTATGACTACTGAGTGGATAGATATAGTAAACAGAGATTTTAATCATCCTTCCATAATAGGATGGTGTCCGCATAATGAATGCAGAGACATGAACTTTAAGAAAACTGTTCGTCATTTCTATCAGCTGACAAAGGCGTTAGACAGTACAAGACCTTGCATTGATACTTCAGGTTATGTGCATGTAGAAACCGATATTTTTGACGAGCATTTCTACGACCAAAATCCTGCTGTATTGGCTGATCGATACAAAAATATGCTTCCTTTTGAAAATATTGCAGATCTGGTAGATGAAAATAAGAAATGGGGAAGCGAACCGTTTTTTGTAAGCGAGTTCGGCGGTATTAAATGGTCGGACAGCGTTGACGAAAAAGCTTGGGGATATGGCGACGCACCTAAGACGCTTGATGAGTTTTACGATAGATTTAAAGGGCTTTGCGATGCCATTATGGATAGTCCCTATATCATGGGCTTTTGTTATACGCAGCTTACTGACGTGGAACAAGAGCAGAATGGTATATACAAATATGACAGAAGTCAAAAATTTGATTTAGAAAAGCTTTCTGCGATAATGAACAGAAAAGCTAAGATTGAGGAATAACCAATGCCCAATATCGATAATATAGTTCTTGGAAAAAGCGGAATTGTTGTACCAAGGCACGCCTTTGGTGCTTTGCCGATACAAAGAGTGTCGGAAGACGATGCGATAACTTTGCTTCGCACAGCCTATGACGGTGGGATTAGATTTTTTGATACCGCAAGGATGTATACCGATAGTGAGGCAAAGCTTGGCAAGGCATTTAAAGGTATTAGGCATAATATTTATATTGCTACAAAAACTGCTGCTCTTACCGCAGAGGATTTTAAGTCTGACTTAAAAATCAGCCTTGAAAAATTACAAACTGATTATATTGACTTATATCAGTTTCATAATCCGGCGTTCTGTCCAAGACCTGGCGGAGCGGACGGATTATATGATGCGGCGCTTGAAGCTAAAGCCGCAGGTAAGATAAGGCATATAGGCATCACCAATCACCGCGCAAACGTCGCCGTAGAAGCAATAGAATCTGGGTTATATGAAACCTTGCAGTTTCCGTTTTGTTATTTGGCAAGTCAGGCTGATATTGATATTGTTAAAAAATGCAAAGAATACAATGTTGGTTTTATTGCTATGAAGGCGTTATCCGGCGGGCTGATAACAAATGCGTATGCTGCCGCAGCTTGGCTTATGCAGTTTGAAAACGTTTTGCCTATATGGGGAATCCAACGTACAAGTGAATTGCAAGAAATCTTGTCGTTTCTTACAAATCCTCCTGCACTTAATGAAGAAGTTATTGCGCATGTAGAGGCAGATAAAAAGAATCTTAGCGGCAGTTTTTGCCGTGCCTGCGGGTATTGCTTGCCATGTCCTGTCAATATTAAAATTAATAATTGCGCAAGGATGTCGCAGTTAATAAGAAGAAGTCCCTCGGCACAATGGTTGTCTGAAGAAAATGTTGCGATAATGATGAATATTGAAAATTGCATTGAGTGTGGTACGTGTATTTCTCGATGCCCGTATGGTTTAAATATTCCAAAATTGCTTAAAGCAAACTTAGAGGATTACAAAAAGATTTTATCCGGTGAATTAAAAACTTAAGTAGTAGTTGTATTAAATGCTAACAAACAATAAGGAGAGTGTGTTGTTATGAAAATTAGTGATGTTGCATCTATTTTGGGTGCAGAGGTATTGTGTAGAGCTGACCTTTTAGATACGGAAGTAAAATCTGCTTGCGGTTCTGATATGATGAGTGATGTTTTAGCTTACGTTAAAGATCATGCAGTTTTGTTGACCGGTTTGGTAAATCCTCAGGTTGTAAGAACTGCTGAGATGATGGATATGAAATGTATAGTTTTTGTAAGAGGAAAGAACCCCAACGAACAGATAATTGGGCTTGCTGAAGAAGCCGGTATTGTGCTTTTGCGCACTTCCTATAGGATGTATACAAGCTGCGGACTGCTTTATACATCAGGCTTAAAAAATGAAGGCAGTGACATGGTATGAACGAAGTTTTAAGATATGTTTACGAAGTGGACGGAACAGATTTTATGTCCGCAGGTGTTGCGTCTGCCGATGTTAAAAAGAATCTAAAGCTTTTAGGTTTTTCGGGTGACTTAATTAAACGCGTTTCTATTGCTATGTATGAAGGTGAGATCAACATGGTGATTCATGCAAACGGAGGTATAGCTACCGTTGAGGTTTGTGATGAATGTGTTTCTATAACTCTTGCCGACAAGGGGCCCGGCATAGCAGACGTAGAGCTTGCTATGTCCGAAGGCTATTCTACCGCACCGGATAGAATCCGTGCTTTGGGCTTTGGCGCAGGAATGGGGTTGCCTAATATGAAAAAATATTGTGATGAATTCAGAATTGAAACTGAGTTAGGCGTAGGAACGACTGTATATATGAAGGTCTGCAATTCTTAATTCATCGGAAAGGTTGATATCTGATGGATAGAGTTTTTCATTCCGTTACACTTGATAAGGACAAGTGTAAAGGCTGCATAAACTGTATGAAGCATTGCCCGACTGAGGCTATCCGCGTAAGAGACGGTAAAGCAAGAATAATAACCGAGCGTTGCATAGATTGTGGTGCTTGTATAAGAATATGTCATAATCGTGCAAAGAAAGCTATTTGTGATGACTTTGACATGATAAATAACTTCGAATACAAGGTTGTGCTCGCACCGCCGTCACTGTACGGTCAGTTTTTGGTTGATGATATTAATTACATATTAACAGCTTTAAAAAATATCGGTTTCGACCAAGTGTTTGAGGTTTCTACTGCGGCAGAAAAAGTTTCACATTTGACCCGAGAAAGCCTCGATCAACTTCGTGCTTGTACCGACGGTCCCGTTATCAGTTCGGCTTGCACTGCCGTTTTGCGCTTAATAAAGGTGCGTTTCCCGGATCTTTGCAATAGTGTCCTTCCGATAACGGAGCCATTGCATATAGCGGCGCAGATGGCAAAAGAAGAGGCGATAAGAAATACGGGGTTGTCTCCGGAAAAAATCGGTGTGTTCTTTATTTCGCCATGTCCTGCAAAGGTCACGTCATGTAAAAGTCCGGTCGCCGGCGCAAAATCTCTTATTGACGGAGTTTTTTCCGTAAATGATGTTTATATAAAGTTGTTGGCTGCGCTGAAAAAAGTCGATGTCCCCGAGCAGCTTATGCGCTCCGGCATTGTGGGCATAAATTGGGCTCAAAGTGGCGGCGAATGTGCGGGCTTACTGACGGATAATTATATATATGCTGACGGCATAGAAAACGTCATTGACGTTTTAGAAGAAATTGAGGACGGAAAACTTCCGGATACTGCTTTTGTCGAACTTAGCGCTTGCCCCGGCGGCTGTGTTGGCGGAGTTCTTAACGTGGCAAATCCATTTGTTGCACGCTCGCGTATAACTGCGTTGCGAAGGTATTTGCCGCTGATGCTTAATCGCGGAAACAACGATCCTTCTAATATGTTCTGGGAACAGAATTTGCAGTTTGAAACAATTTTCAGACTGGATGAGAATAGGGAAGTGGCCATGAAAAAAATGCGCCGCCTTAAAGCTATTGAAGCAATGTTGCCTGGATTGGACTGCGGCGCATGCGGTGCACCGACCTGCCGTGCATTGGCAGAGGATATTGTGTGCGGAAATGCTACCATAGAGGAGTGCGTTTTTAAAACGAAGGAATTAAAAATTTCCGATTCGGAGGAATGATATGTTAACAAGTTCTGTATTAGCGGAAAAACTAAATTTTACGGTTTTTAACGCCGGCGAAGATAAAATTATCAGTTCCGGATATTGCGGTGATTTGTTAAGCTGGGTTATGGGCCGTGCTGACAGCGGCAGCGCATGGATGACTGTGATGAACAACGTTAACGTTGCGGCAGTTGCCGTGTTGAGAGACGTATCCTGCATAATACTCGTTGAGGACGTGCAGCCGGACGAAAATTTGTTGATGCGCGCTAAAGCTGAAGACATAGCGCTTTTCGGCAGTAAAGCTAACAGCTTTTCACTGGCGATTGATATTTCGCGCTTGCTAAATGAAAGTGAATAATTATGGCATTATTAAATTGTGATTTTCATATTCATTCATGCCTTTCCCCGTGCGGCGATGATGATATGACCCCTAACAATATAGTTAACATGGCATTGCTTAACGGACTGGATGTAATAGCGCTTACAGATCATAATACCTGCGGTAATTGCAGGTCTACTATTGAGGTCGGCGATGCAAACGGGCTTATTGTTCTGCCGGGGATGGAGATTACAACCTCGGAAGAAATTCACGTTACCGTTATATTTCCCGATATTGACAAGGCTGAAGCTTTTGACAAACATGTAGCAACACAGCGTATGCCTATTATGAACAGGGTCGATATTTACGGAAATCAGTATTATATGGACGCATCGGATAACATTGTTGCCGAGGAGCCCGTGTTGCTTATTACTGCGACGGCTATTGGTATTTACGATGTGGTTGCCCTTGCTGAGGAGTATGGCGGTATTGCAACACTTGCACATATAGATAGGCATTCCAACGGTGTTCTTAGCGTGCTGGGTGATATAGATGCCGACATGGGCTATTACCGTGCCGAGGTTACTCCCAACGCTTCGGAAGAACAGTATCGAGAAAGGTTTCCGTTCTTGAAATTTGTTAAAAGCTCAGATGCTCACGATTTGCTGTCAATTGCAGAGGCGTGGCGCTGTTCCGTAATAAATCTCTCAGAACGAGATCGCTTATCCGTTTTCCGTTATTTAAGCAGTAAGTAACAAAAACGTTAAATAAAAGCATTAAAATTGTGCGAAAATTGCAGAAAATGGTAGTCTTTTAACCTTGACTGTTTTGCTTTTGTATGATATAATTAATTGGTTAGAAAAAAGCAATAATATATATGCTTTAAGGAGGGTTTAACACAAATGAAGAACAAGCTCGAGACTCTGCCCTTCAAGGGCACACCTGAGCAAAAAGAACAGCTTTGCGCAGTAATTGCTGAGTACAAAGATGTTCCCGGCGCACTTGTTCAAGTGCTTAAAAAGGCACAGGAGATTTACGGATATCTGCCTCTTGAAGTGCAGATTGATGTAGCAGAAGGTCTTGACGTGCCGCTGGAGGAAGTATACGGTGTAGTAACATTCTACTCTTTCTTCTCCATCAATCCTAAGGGCGATTACAGAATATCCGTTTGCCTTGGTACTGCATGTTACGTTAAGGGTGCGGGTGATTTGTATGATGCACTTCAGCAGAAACTTGGCATTACCGGTGGTGGCTGTACGCCTGACGGTAAATTCTCTTTGGAAGCTTGTCGTTGCGTAGGCGCTTGCGGTCTCGCTCCTGTTATTACAATCAATGATGACGTATATGGCAGATTGGTTGTTAAGGATTTAGACGATATACTTGCTAAGTATTAAGATATGCATGAACTTTCTTTGAACGTTTTGGATGTTGCCCAAAATTCTGTTTCTGCCGGCGCAAAACTGATAGAGATTTCTGTTTGCGAAAATACTGCGGAGTCTGTTATGGTATTAACCATTAAAGATGATGGTTGCGGCATGGATGAAAATATGGTCAAAAATGTTTGTGATCCGTTCTTTACTACGAGGAAAACACGCAAGGTCGGTTTGGGGTTACCGTTTCTTAAACAAACGGCTGAGCAGACCGGTGGATCGTTTTCTATCGAATCGGTAGTTGGGAAGGGTACCGTCGTTAAGGCGGTATATCATACGGATAGTATTGACTGTATGCCTTTGGGTGATATATGCTCGACAGTTGCCTGTCTTGTTACGTTAAATACTCATATTGATTTTCTGTTTACGTCGGTAAAGGATGACAAAAAGTTTGTATTTTCCACTACCGAAATAAAAGAGATTCTTGGTGAGGGTATATCGTTAAACGAACCTGAGGTGGCAATGTTTATTGAGAGCTATCTCAAAGAAAATTCAAATCATTGAATCGTTACTGAAAGGAAAATTATAATGAAAAGTTTGGAAGAACTCAAAGCTTTAAAAGCTAAGATGCAAGATAAAATGGGCATCAGAAACGATGATAGCGCTTCTGTAAGAGTTGTTATCGGTATGGCTACCTGCGGTATAGCAGCAGGCGCTAAGCCCGTTATGAAGGCTTTTACCGAAGAAATAGCTAAGCGTAGCCTTACTAATGTTGCTATTTCCCAAACCGGTTGTATCGGTATATGCCAATACGAGCCCGTTGTTGAGGTTTACGTTGGCAATGAAGAGAAGGTTACTTATGTTAAGATGACCCCAGAAAAGGTAGCAAAAGTTGTTAACGATCACATCGTTAATGGTAACGTTGTTGCTGAGTATACCATCGGTGAGTCTAAATTATAAGGAGGAGCGAAAAGGATGTATCGTTCACATATACTTATCTGCGGCGGTACCGGTTGTACTGCTTCCGGTAGTGCGGCAGTTATAGAAGCTCTTGAAGCTGAGCTTAAAAAGAATTCTCTTGAAGAAGAGATAAAAATTATTAAAACCGGTTGTTTTGGCCTTTGTGCTGTAGGTCCTATAATGATCGTTTATCCCGAAGGATGCTTCTATTCCGCAGTTAAGCCTGAGGACATGGAAGAGATTGTTAATGAGCATCTCATCAAAGGTAGACCCGTAAAGAGATTACTTTACAAAGAAACCGTTACCGAAGATTCCATTAAATCCCTTAACCATACCGATTTCTATCGCAAGCAGAAGAGAGTTGCTCTCCGCAACTGCGGTGTTATCAATCCTGAAGCTATTGATGAGTACATAGCATACGACGGCTATGCTGCTTTGGCTAAGTGTCTTGAAGAATACACCCCTCAACAGGTAATTGATATCGTTAAGGCAAGCGGTCTTCGCGGCAGAGGCGGCGCAGGCTTCCCCACCGGTCTTAAGTGGAGCTTTGCAGCAGCAAACCAGGCAGATCAAAAGTACGTTTGCTGTAATGCAGACGAAGGTGACCCCGGTGCGTTTATGGACCGTTCCATACTCGAGGGTGACCCTCACGCAGTTTTGGAAGCTATGGCAATTGCTGGTTACGCAATCGGCGCTTCTCAGGGTTATATTTATATCAGAGCTGAGTACCCCATTGCAGTTGAAAGACTTGAAATTGCTATTAGGCAGGCAAGAGAATACGGTTTGCTCGGTAAGAATATTTTCGGTAAGGGCTTTGACTTTGATATCGAAATCAGACTTGGTGCAGGCGCATTCGTTTGCGGTGAAGAAACTGCTCTTATGACTTCTATCGAAGGTAAGCGTGGTGAACCCAGACCTCGTCCTCCTTTCCCTGCACTTAAAGGTTTGTTCCAGAAGCCCACAATTCTTAACAACGTTGAAACCTATGCAAATATTGCACAGATAATTAATTACGGTCCCGAATGGTTTGCTTCCATGGGTACTGAAAAGAGCAAGGGCACCAAGGTGTTTGCTCTTGGCGGTAAGAATAACAACACCGGTCTTGTTGAAGTTGCTATCGGTACTCCTCTCCGTACTGTTGTTGAAGAAATCGGTGGCGGCGTTCCTAACGGTAAAAAGTTTAAGGCTGCACAAACCG
>JAZUNS010000042.1:0-10830 GCA_045604285.1 Eubacteriales bacterium | reverse complement strand
TTTTTGTAATTGATTTTTTATATTTTTCGTGTTCTGTACCTTTGTCAGCGGTCTGAGTCGAGCTTAGCTCGCCTTTAATCTTTTTAATCTTGTTATTTAGTTCCGTCCGGTATAAGCGTTTTGCCGAACTGAGACAGCTTGCACGAAGTGGGAACGTAGGGGTTACCGCTTAAGCTGTAATACATTCGTCTTCGAATACCGCCGTTAACGGTTAAATCCGTACAGGGGTATTCGCTGTTGCTAACCGCTTTGAAATATTTGTCTGCAGATTCAACAAATGTTTTTGCGGTGTTTGCATCATAAACGTTAACCGTAAACTTTAAATAATTGCTTATGGTTTCTGTGTTGGTCAGCGAAAGCTTTTCTCTATAAAATCCTTTGTACTCACAACTGACCTCAAAGCTTCCGTTGGTAATAAAATGCCTAATTACCGATGACAGCTCCTCTGTGGCCGTTGCTATTATTCTTGCAGAAAACAGCTCCGTTACATCCTCGTAAATAACCCCGTTATCGTTAACTAAAGAGGCTGTTTGCGTATCGTCTTTTAAAACAAAATCGCAGGCGTGTTTATTTTCACCCGGAAGGCGATATACGTTTGAAACGTAAAAGCCTTCTGTTTCAAAACGGCTATCAACAAACTCGTTGATTTCAGCTTTTGCTTTAACGTAACTCCACGGTGTACCTGCTTCGTAGGCATTTATGGCGACGCCAACGGCAAAGCATAAAACCGCAAGCGATATGGCTGCTGCCTTGCTTTTGAAAAGCGCCTTTTTATCGCTGAACGTTGTAAAAGCCAAGCAGCCCAATAACGAGCCGATCGTTGCCTTTATTGCGACACGTAAGGCATATCCGCCCAAAACGCTGCTGTATTCAATGGGTGTACCTTTAAAGAATGCAATCATGTACGTTACAACAAAGAACGACGTCGGCAGATAATATATCTTTTTTGTAAAGGGCGTTGCACATACAGAAAGTATAAGCGCAAACGGAATGGTTGCAAATATACCGTTTATAGGTAAAGATAAAAAACCTCCGATAGTGGCTACTATAACGGATAATACTATTGCTATGCCGGGGCTGTCGCTTATAATGTTTTTCAGTTTCACTTTTTTCGCCTCTCAGGAAATTTTGGGATGTTGAATGGGTTTGTGTAGCTTATTAACAGTTGTTTGCTATCGTCCTCTGCTGCTTTGTTGCGCCCTACTTTCCCGCAGAAAGAGCACTTGTGCGTTATTACGTAGCCGTGCTTTGCGCTGGGTTCAACTCCTATTGGATACATTATACCCAAGCATTCGCAGGCCCTATCACCGGGGTTTATATCTATGTGTATAGAAGCTAAACAATAAGGGCAGTGGTTTCTTGAGGTGTAACCTAAAGGTTCTACTTGTTTGCCACAAGCTTGGCAAATAAAACCGCTATCATTTTTTGTAAACAACTTAGCCATTACATCACCTTGCAAAAAATGGTTGATTTATGTTAAGATTGAGTTTATAATTATATATAAGTATTATAATGCAAGGTTTAAGATTTTGCAAGCTTTTATTGATAGGAGGTTTTCTTTTGGCTAAAAAATGCAAAAAGGCGGAAGCTAACCCTCGTTTGGGGACTGTGGGCGGTCAGGCTGTTTTGGAAGGCGTTATGATGAAATCAAAAAGCCGAATTGCCCTTGCGGTACGCAGATATGATGATAAAAAAGTAAACGTAAGGTCAAAAAAATTCGTAGGTGTAAGGCAAAAGCATAAATGGCTTAATATACCTATTCTTCGCGGGGTCGTTAATTTTGTCGAAATGCTCGGTATGTCTTTTTCTACTTTGACAGAGTCTACCGAAATGCTTGGGCTTGAGGAAGAAAACGCAACAGCGGAGCAGAAAAAATCATCGCAGGCGCTTATGTCGGTGCTTTCATTCGTTGCCGTGATTTTTGGCGTGGTTCTTGCAATGGGGCTGTTTATGTACGTGCCCATACTTTTAACAAATCTGTTGCAATCCTGGCTGGGATTTACGGATTCATGGCGTAGTATTCCTCAAGGCGTGCTTAGAATAGTAATTTTTATTCTTTATATTTTGCTTACCTCTTTGATGAAGGACATTAAACGTACCTATATGTATCACGGTGCTGAACATAAAAGTATTTTTTGCTATGAAAGCGGCGAAGAGCTTACCGTTGAAAACGTAAGAAAACAAAAAAGGTTCCATCCTCGTTGTGGCACTTCTTTTATCTTTGTTGTCCTTATAATTTCAATTATATTTACTGCCGTTTTATATTCTTTTGTTGAGTTTACAGCTACATGGCAAAGAATGCTTTCAAGCATCGCCTTGATGCCTGTATTGGTTGGTATAAGCTTTGAGTTTATTATGTTTGCAGGAAAGCATGACAATGCGTTTACCCGTATTCTTTCTGCACCCGGTTTGTGGATGCAACGCATAACAACAAGCGAGCCTGATGACGACATGATAGAAGTAGCAATAATAGCTTTAAAAACTGCTTTGATTGAAGAGTTTCCCGACTTTGAGCCTCCGTTTGAAGAAGGCTATGACATAAACGGAAAAATTAAAGAAGATAATGCTAAATCGCAAGCTTCAACAGAAGGAGAGCAAGAATGACAGTTCAAGAATGCCGTAACGAGACCAAAGAAATCCTTTTAGAATTAGGTAACGAAGAGGCAGACGTTATAACTGATATTTTACTTGCCCATTATCTAAAAACCGACAGAGGAACACTTCTTGCCTCTCTACAAAAAGATGTTCCCGCAGATGTTCCTTATAAACTTGCGGACGCAATAAATATGATCAGTGCCGGTATGCCCGTGCAGTACGTTTTAGGAAGCTGTTGGTTTTATGGGCTTGAGGTTAAGGTCGGCCCCGGATGCTTTATTCCACGTGCAGATACAGAAATCCTTGCTAAGGCGGCAATAGGGTTGTTAAAAAAAGGCGGTAGCTTTATTGAACTGTGCGCAGGCAGCGGATGCGTTTCCATGGCGATTGCCGAAAATGTCTCGGGCGTAAAAGGTGCTGCGGTTGAATTATCCTTAAAAGCATTGCCCTATACCGAGACCAATCTTGAAAAATATTCAAATATCAAAGTGAAACGCGGCGACGTTTTGGATCCCGACGATTTGAATGCAATATATGAAGAATGGGGCGAAGGCTTTGATCTTTTGGTTTGCAATCCTCCTTACATTCCCACAGCAGACATTGCAGGGCTTGAACCTCAGGTGCAATACGAACCCGAAACCGCACTTGACGGTGGCGAAAACGGATTGAAATACTATAGATATATCATTGCAAATGCTGACCTTATAATGAAGCCTTCACACAGAATTCTCTTTGAGGTGGGCATAGGTCAAGCTGCTGCCGTATCTCAAATGCTTTCCGTTATGGGATACGCAGTTGCCGTGTTTAAAGATTTAGGCGGTATCGATAGGGTAGTCCTCGGCGAAAAATAATATTGACAATATTAAAAAAAGTGCTATTATATTATATTAGGTATAATAGTGCTTTTTTTGTTAGCGACAATATGTTGTATTTGAGGTTGCCGTGAAAGAGTATATCAGTTCAAAAAGTAATGAAAAAATTAAAACAGTACGTAAACTAAGTGATAAGAAATACAGAACGGAATATAGCAGTTTTGTAATAGAAGGGCATAAGCTTGTTTCTGAATACCTTGATTCCGGCTTAATGCCTGACAGTGTTTTCCTTACGGGACAGGCAGAGGAAAAATATTGCTCTTTAGTTAACAAGCTGTCTAATGTAAAAACGTATGTGGTAACCAAAGAGCTGTATGATTATATTTCTTCGGAACAAGCTCCGCAGGGGATCCTTGCCGTTTGTCAATTGCCTGATAGAGCAGGAACCATAACAAACGGACCTTCGATTATTTTAGAGTCTGTAAGAGATGCAGGAAATATCGGCACGGTTATACGCACGGCTGTTGCCCTTGGGATAAGCAATATTGTTATATCTTCCGATTGTGCTGATCTATACAATTCCAAAACAATAAGGGCAACGATGGGCGCGTTGTTTAAAGCTAACATTGTCATTGACAATGACTTGATATCTACGGTTAAAAAATTGCGTGCAGAAGGGCGCAAAGTTTATGCCGCGATGCCTAACAGCGAATCTAAAAACATATGCGATATGGTGTTTAGACATAACGATTGCATTGTTGTCGGAAACGAAGGAAATGGTATAACAAAAGAATTGTCGGAAGCTTGTGACGGGACGGTGACAATTCCAATGACCGAGGATGCCGAAAGCCTCAACGCTTCGGTTGCCGCTTCGATTTTAATGTGGGAGCTAGTAAGGGGTAAGAACGATGCTTAAGGGGTTGCCTGATAAAGAATTAGATGGCAGACTTAAATTTATATGGTACGTTTGCGCTTGTGGAGCAGATGCAGCGTTTGCCTACAAACTGTATTGTTATTACGATGATATTTATTGTTTGTATGATGCGGATGACTACGATACCCATGAACTAAGCATACCGGATGACGCTTTAACAAGGCTTATGGATAAGCGGCTTGACGAAGCCTTTGAGCTGTATAAGCGTTGCTACTCAATGGATATAAGGTTGTATTCCATTGAAGATAATAAATATCCGCAAAAGCTTAAAAAGATTAAAGACCCTCCGCTGTTGCTTTTCTTCAAAGGAACGTTTCCCGATTTTGATAAAACGCTATGTGCCGGTATGGTTGGTACGAGAAAAATGTCTGACTATGGCAGAAAAACTGCCGAGTACCTTGCGGGTGGTATTGCAAGCTGCGGGGTTATTGTTATAAGCGGACTTGCAAAAGGCATTGATTCTACGTGTCAAAGAACAGCAATTAACAACGGTGGCTTTACAGTGGGAGTTATAGGTAATTCCATTGACACTATTTATCCCAAAGAAAATGCCGCTTTATTTAACAAGGTTTATAAGTACGGAGTGGTAATCAGCGAGTACTGGCCGGGATGCACCACGTACAAAACCTCTTTTCCAAGGCGTAACAGAATTATTGCGGGGCTTTCTGATTTTGTAGTAGTTGTTGAAGCACCGGAGGGCAGCGGCGCATTGATAACCGCTTCCTTGGCGAAAAGACAAGGTAAACTTGTTTGTGTTCCTCCCATGCCGCTTACTAAAGAAAACGCAGGAACTGCGTCGTTGGTAAGGGGTGGAGCAAGAATGATAATGTCCGTTTCGGATATACTTGAGGAATACGAGGTGTTGTTGCCTAATATTACTCCGCCTGATATGCCGTTGCCGACGCTTATTGAACCGAAGGAAAATTTTGATAGTGAAAAGCCGATTGGTACGAGAGCAAAAGAACACGCCTATAATTTTTTGTTGGAAGAGCTTGATACAAACGGCCCATTGTCCTTGAACAGTATTGCGGCATCTACAGACCGATATACTTTTAAGGAATTGATGAAAGCTGCTACGGCCCTTGAACTTGATGGGTACGCCGTCCGACTTCCGGGCGGTATGTATGATGCTGTTCCCGCAGACAAGGTTCCAGGTGCAACAATTGACATTAATGAATAAGGAGATATAGATGAACACACTTATTATAGTTGAGTCACCCTATAAGGTGCCGACAATAAAAAGCTATTTGGGCAAGGGTTACAAAGTAACTGCTTGTAAGGGTCACGTAAGAGATCTGCCAAAAAGCAAGCTTGGCGTTGATATAGAAAATGATTTTTCTCCCGACTATATCAACATTAGGGGCAAAGGTGATTTAATAAAAGAACTGAAGAAAGAAGCAAAAGGCGCAGACAGAATTTATCTGGCGACCGACCCTGACCGAGAAGGCGAGGCAATTGCTTGGCACTTATCTACCGTTTTGGGTAAAGAATGCGCAAAAATAAAAAGAATTACCTTTAACGAGGTTACCAAAAGCGCTTTAAAAGAAGCAGTTTCCAAGCCGAGAGACATAGATATGAAGTTGGTAGATGCCCAGCAGGCACGCCGCATTCTTGACCGTCTTGTCGGCTATAAGATTAGCCCTTTCCTATGGAAGAAGATAAAAAGCGGGCTTTCCGCCGGCCGTGTTCAGTCTGTAGCTACCAGAATAGTGGTAGAAAGAGAAAAAGAGATAAGAGACTTTGTCGCAAAGGAATACTGGACCGTATCTGCAAAACTTGATAATGGTGACGATACGTTGATTGCTAAGTATTACGGAGACAGAAAGGGTAAAAAAGAACTTTCTTGTGAGGCTGAAGCAATGTCTGTAGTTGACGGCTGCCAGGGTAAGGACTTTCTTGTGGAAAGCGTAAAAAAAGCGCTTAAGAAAAGAAAGCCCATGCCACCGTTTACCACTTCTACTTTGCAGCAAGAAGCTAATAGGCGTCTTAATTTTCAGTCCAAGCGCACAATGATGGTTGCGCAGGAACTTTATGAAGGTGTTAACCTTGGCGAGCTTGGTATGCGCGGCCTTATAACCTATATGCGTACTGACTCACTTAGAATTTCCGACGATGCTACGGCAATGGCTAAGAATTTTATCGTTGGTAAATACGGTGAAAAGTTCTACCCCTCAACGCCTAACGTATTTAAATCTAAGAAGAATTCTCAGGATGCGCACGAGGCTATACGCCCCACAGATCCCGCTTTAACGCCTGAGGTTGTTAAGGGCAAAATAACTAATGACCAGTATAAGCTTTACAAGCTTGTGTGGGAGAGGTTTATCGCAAGCCAGATGCGCGCGGCTGAGTTTGATACGGTTGTATATGACATTAGCTGCGGTGATAACATTTTCAGAGCCGGCGGATACGTTGTAAAATTTGCCGGATATATGACCGTTTACGACGATAGAACCGAAGAGAGCGAAAGCGAAGACGGCCTTTCCGCTGCTTCTTTACCTGCGCTTGATGACGGTCAGCTTTTAAAGCTTGTTAAAATGCTGTCCGAACAGCACTTTACTCAACCGCCACCGAGATATACAGAGGGTACGCTGACAAAGATTCTTGAAGAAAAAGGCATTGGCAGACCTTCAACGTTTTTGCCTACCATAACAACCATAATCAGCCGTGGCTACGTTAAGCGCAACGGTAAGGTTTTGGTGCCTACCGAGATAGGCGATGTTACAACCGATTTGCTTATGGAGAGCTTCCCCTCGATCATTGACTATAATTATACAGCGGATATGGAAGAGGACCTTGAAAAAATTTGCAGCGGCGAATTACCGTACGTAGATGTTTTGAAAGATTTTTACAGTGATTTTGCCAAGCAGCTTGAAGCGGCAGATAAAACCATCGCTGAGGGAAAAATAACCATAGCACCCGTTGAAACCGACATTATTTGCGAAAAGTGCGGATGTAAAATGGTTGAACGTATGGGCAAGTTCGGCAAATTTGCAGGCTGCCCCAATTATCCTACTTGTAAAAATACAAAGCCTTTAGACGGAACTCCTGAAGCTCCCAAGGTTGCATCAGAGCATCAATGTCCCTTGTGTGGAAAACCAATGTATATGCGTAAGGGCATGTATGGATCTTTCTTTGCCTGCGAAGACTATCCAACTTGTAAGGGAACCATGACTTATCGCAAGGATATCGGAGTAAATTGCCCTAAATGCGGCAAGATGATCGTTCTTAAGCAAACTAAGACAAAAAAGACCTTTTACTCTTGCGAGGATTATCCTAAGTGCGATTTTTCAAGCTGGGACATCCCGCAGGAAAAGAAATGCCCTTCCTGTGGTGGACTGGTTGTTAAGAAAAAGAACAAAGAGCATTACGAATGTTACGCAAAATGCGGTTGGAGCGAAGATAAATGAATATAGCTGTTGATGTAATGAGCGGAGATAATGCACCGGAAAAGCTGATTAAGGGTGCTTTAGATGCCGCAAGGGACTTTGGCGTGAAAATCACTTTGGTGGGTAATGCTGAGGTGGTGGAACAATACGCAGATGCCGAAAAGGGTATTTATGCCGTTTGCTCTACAGAAGTGGTTACCATGGAAGATGATGCGCTTTCTGCCGTAAAAGAAAAAGAGAATTCTTCCATGGCTATAGGAATAAAGCTTGTTAAAAACGGGGAAGCCGACGTTTTGGTAAGCCCCGGTAATACGGGTGCCTTGATTTCTGCGGCAGCAATCAGATTAAGACGTGTAAAGGGCATAAGACGTGCTGCAATCGGTACCGTTGTTCCCTTCGAAAAGCCTTTTATAATGGTTGATGCCGGTGCAAATATTGAAGTCCTTGCCGAAAACTTGTGCCAGTTTGGTTATATGGGCGCACTGTATGCTGAAAAAGTGTTAGGTGTTGCTTCACCAAGAGTGGGTCTTCTTGCCAACGGAACCGAAGAGACCAAGGGGCTACCCGTTACAAAAGAAGCTCACGCTTTGTTGAAGGCAGCGGATTTAAACTTTATCGGTAATGTAGAGTCGCGAGAGTTACCTTTTGGTTGTTGTGACGTTTTGGTATGTGACGGCTTTACCGGTAACATCGCACTTAAGCTTATCGAGGGCATGGGACGTTTTATGTCTCAGACCATAAATTCTATGTTTAGAAAGAATATTTTAACCAACGCAGCATATTTGCCCTGCAAAAAAAGCATAAAAACTTTAAAGAACCAGATGGATTCCAGACAAACAGGCGGTGCGCCCTTGCTTGGCATAGCAAAACCGGTTATTAAGGCGCACGGTAATTCCGACGAAGTAGGTTTGTATAATGCTATACGTGTTGCAAAGGCTTATGCTGAAAGCGGCATAATAGGTGAATTTGAAAAGAAATTTGGGAGAAGTAATTCCGATGGAGCAGAAAGCTAACGAACCGTTGAATATTGAAGAATTGGCTGAGGTCATCGGCTATAGCTATAACGATATAAGCTTGTTGCGTACGGCAATGACACATTCTTCCTATTGCAACGAGACTAAGCATGGAAAGCAAAGGCTTGAAGATAATGAAAGGCTTGAGTTCTTGGGCGACAGCGTACTTTCCGTTATAGTTAGTGATTATATTTTTAATAATTACGCAGATTTGGATGAAGGGCAATTGACTAAAACAAGGGCAGCATCCGTATGCGAAGATTCACTGCACATATTGGCAAGTGATTTGAAGCTTGGTGATTATATGCTTTTCGGTCACGGTGAGGCTTCAACCCGTGGCAGGCTGAGAAAAAGTATACTTGCGGATGCGTTTGAAGCGCTGTTGGCTTCCATTTATTTAGACGGTGGTCTGGAAAAAACTCGTGCTTTTTTGCTGCCGAGGATTGTGCCAATAATAGATAAGGCTGCTAAAGGCTGGGATACTGATTATAAGTCAAGATTACAAAAATTGGTGCAACAAACCCCTGAGGAAGTTTTGGAATATAAACTTATCGAAGAGATAGGCCCCCCGCATGACAGAATTTTTAAGTCCGCTGTTTTCCTTAACAGTAATTTGCTTGGCGAAGGCTTGGGCAGAACAAAAAGAGAGGCTGAGCAACAAGCTGCAAAAGAAGCCCTTGGCTTTTTTGGCGAAACGGTAATTTAAATAATGGTTAAACATAAAAACATACCCTTTTTTATCCCTCACAGCGGATGCAAAAACAATTGCACTTTTTGTTCACAAACAAAAATTACAGGTTTTGTGTTGCCGTCAGAGGCAATTGCTGAAGAAGCGTTGCGGCTGAAACAAACAGTTGATGAATCCCTTGCTTACATAAACGGTGCCGACGCACAAATTGCATTTTTTGGCGGAAGCTTTACGGGCATTGAGCGAGAGCGAATGATTTTGCTTTTAAAAACTGCTTACGAATATGTAAAAACCTCAGCTGTTTCCGGGGTGCGTTTGTCTACAAGGCCGGATTACATAGACGAAGAAATACTTGATAGTTTAAAAAGCTATGGAGTTACTCATATTGAATTAGGTCTTCAAAGTACAGACAATTCCGTTTTGGCGGCTACCAACAGAGGGCATGATAGGGACGAATGCTTTAAAAGCGCAAAACTTATTACAGAACATGGATTTTCACTCGTCGGACAGATGATGGTAGGTCTACCCGAATCAACGATAGAGAAGGAAATTAAAACGGCAGAGGATATTGTTGCTATGGAAGCAACCGCCGTGCGAATATATCCCACCGTAGTTTTTGAAGGAACAAAGTTATACGAGCAGTGCTCAGAAGGAAAATATATCCCTATAAGCAACGAAGAGGCAGTTGCCAGATGCCTTGCATGCTTAAAGATTTTCAGACGTGCAGGCGTTGATATTTTAAGAATAGGGCTGCACTCTTCGGAAGAGCTTAGCATCGCCCCCTTCGGAGCAAATCATCCTGCTATAGGTGAGCTTGTTTACGGTGAGGAAGCGTATAACGCCATTGTTGAACAAATTGGCGATGCAGACACAGAAAATAATGAATTGGTTATATATGCGCCGGAGAAAAGCGTATCGATTGTTGCGGGGCTAAACGGTCGCAATAAGAGAAGACTTTATGAAGAATTTGGTTTTAAACGAATTAAGATAATTAAAAACGGCGTTAACGAGCCTATTAAAGTAAGTATTAAGGCAGAGGAATGATATTTTGAAGTTAAAAGGTCTTGAAATGCAGGGGTTTAAATCATTCCCCGATAAAACTCATATAAGTTTTGATAAGGGCATTACTGCCGTAATAGGTCCTAACGGAAGCGGTAAGTCGAATATTTCCGATGCGGTACGTTGGGTTCTTGGCGAAATGTCTATGAAAAGCCTTAGAGGCAGTAAAATGGAAGACGTTATTTTTTCCGGGTCTGACAAACGCACTCCTGCCAATTATACGACCGTTTCTTTGTTTTTATCTCCTGACGACGAAAGTGATGAAGACGTTGTCGTTACGAGAAAGTATTACCGTAGCGGTGAAAGTGAGTATTATCTTAACAAAAAGCAGGTAAGACTTAAG
>JAZUNS010000041.1:0-7110 GCA_045604285.1 Eubacteriales bacterium | reverse complement strand
CTTTTCTCAATGCGGATTATAATCGTCATCCGACCAAAGCCTGTCATCCTTATAGCGATCCGCAAACCTGCTCGCTTTGCTGTTTTCCGGCGCGTCGAACCAAAGATCCGGTGAGCATTCATAAAATGCCCATTTGCTGATGGTCACAAAGTCACCGAGAACGATGACCTCAGTAAGTCCCGTGCAGCCCTCAAACGCCCAATCTTCAACATAGTTAACGTTTTCAGGAAGGGTGATGGATGTCAGTCCCTTACAGCCTTGAAACGCAGACATTCTGATTGTTATGAGGCGGTTGGGGAAGGTAACACTTCTAAGTTCCCGACAGCCACTAAATGCAGATCTGCCGATTTCGTACACATCGTCCGGGATAACGACATCTCCGCCGTTACCAACGTATTGTTTCAAAGCACCGTTTTCAATCACAAAATCTTTTACGTTGCTCATAATTTAACCCTCTTTACTTATTCAGCTTAATATCGTAGATTGCATAGGTGTGGGAGCCGTTGTTTTCAGGAGCACAGTTCAGCCAGAACATAAGTCTGTCACACTCGCCGATCTCAACGGTATAGGTGGTAGGCTCCATATTCTTGGAAAGGGTAAGCTCCTTCACGCACTCGTCATCCGCACCGATCATCAGCGTGGTTTCATCATCAACAAAAGCTTTATGGGTTCTGTCTTGCTGCATAGCCACGGTGAAGGTTACCGAGGTATAGCCGCTGTCCTTAATATTTGCCATGGCAAAGGAGGATTCGTGGGCTTCACCGGCACCTGCCAAAGCAATTATCGTAAGCCCCCAACCGCCCCAAAAGTGGGTACCAAGCACGCCTGCACCTGCAACGCCTCCCATATCAAGCTCAAGGTGGACGTTGGTTTGTAACAAAATTCCCTTGTTGTAGGTTTTGTCCCCTATTTGGAAAGAGTTTTTATTGGTGGTTCCGTCATAGTATCCATCCTGCACGCCAACGGCTCCAATAAGCTTGCTGATATGAGAATTGTAGACGTCATAGAAACCGAAGGTGTCTATCAAATCACAAGACTTTCCGAAATCTTCGGGCTGTCTTTCCGGGAACAGATCTGTCTTTACATAGCCGTTGGGATATGCAACAAGATTAGCAATACCGATTACGGGCCGTGAGAGAAGCTGGTTTGTAAGCTTTCCGGAGACAAATTCAAGGTGCTTGCAGCCCGTAACGTCAACGGTATACTCCTGAGGAATCATGTGGAATTTTACGTCAATGGTTTTGATCAGTTCTCCGTCGGCATAGATTTCGATCTGCTCGTTTTCGTAAACGTTACTGTTGGAAATATGCCCCGTAACAAAGGATATGGTGTTATACTTTCCGCCAAGATTAAAGGCGGCATAAGCGGGCTTAGTGGAAAACGCACTGTTAGAGGCATGCAGCATAACGCCTTCGTTATACTTCACACCGCCCATAGAGAAGGTCTTGAACTGAGTTGAACCGTCAAGAACGGCATCGTCCTGCATATTGCTGAGCACGCCGAACACACCAAGCTCTGAAATCATCTTTACAGGTCTGTCGGGTAAGCTTTGGGAAGGGCCCGCAACGTTTTCCAAAGCTGCCTTGGTGGTTGCCACATAAGCGTCTGCAATACCGTAAAAAGAGCCCGTTGAATTTCCGAGGCCTTCGTTTCCTTCTTCGGTGGTCCACCCGAATTTAAGCTGATGGCAGCCGGTTACGTCAAGTGTAACCTTCCGTGGCAGCTCGTGGGTAGAATACAGCTCCTCATAAATGATTTTACCATCGGCATAAACTGTTAACCAAGCCGATCCCTCGTCGTACGTGGTGGTTCTGTCTGCAGCGCCTGCGGTAAAGGTCAAATAACTGTATTTTCCCTCAAGGTTAAAATAGATGTCTTCCTCGTCATCGGTAACTACGCCCATCGTAACGTAAGTAGCAATGACGTTCTCGTATTTGACACCGCCCATATTGATATAGTTTCTGCCTTTGGATTCTTCGGTGATATTGGGGTAATACACCGCACCGGAGGTGCCGGGAATCAAATAGGGCTTAAGGTCCTTGATAAGCTGTACGGGCTCGCTGCCGGCAGGTGCGGTAACGTGTCCCGTTTCGTGGGCTTCGCCTTCCCAAACGGTAAGCTCCAGCACGGGGACACCGCCCGGCGAAAGATCTCTGCCGCCTGCCACGATCTTAAAGGTGAATTTCTGTGCGCCCGAAACGTCGTACGTATATCTGACAGGTACTTGATAGTTGGAGAACAAAACCTCTTCAACCATTTTATCGTCTGCCCAGAATTGAAGCCCTGCCTTAACCTCCTTTGCCTGCCCCGGCAAAGTAGGCGGAGAGCAGGCGTACGAGCTGCTGTATGCAGGAACTTCGTTGCCGTCCTCATCGGTTTTCATCTCGATTTTACCGCATTGACCGCCGATTACAAAGCTGATGTTCTTATAAAGTCCGTCAAGGGGCAAATCAACTTGAGCGGTTTCATCGCCGGTTTGAAGCACACGAAATACAAAGCCGCCGTGATAAGCATTACCGCCCATCCATAAAGTGTCGGCTGCTTTTTCGTATTTGTACACTTCAATTCCGCCCGTTACGCAGACGGGCTGGTGCTTATTTACGTAATAGTTTTCAAGATACGGGGGGTCAAACTCGGCCTCCGACGTATCGTCGCCGCCAAAGCCGCAGCCTGCAAGGATTGACGCAAGCATCGCCACAGAGAGCAATAATGCCGTGAATTTCATGAGTGTTTTCATATTCGTCAGATTCCTCCATTTAAACGTATGTGGATATCGCTGTTACTGTCCTCGGTCAAGACGCAATCTTGCCTCCGAGAGTATGTCGCACACGAGATTTGCCTGCTCGGTCGTGAACGGAGCTGGGGCGCCGTTTTCCCATCCAAACAAAAGACAGGTGCCGCTGAAATTCTTTCTTCCCGAATGGAATCGGTTTATCAAACGATTGGTACTGCCGTCCTCCGATTGCCAAGCCGAATAACAGGCAACGGGAAACCCGGCCTTGGCGGTCAGAATCATCGTGTCGGGTTCTGAAAGTCTATACCCGGTGGGGAATTTATCTACCATAACCGGTTGGGGATAGTTTCGCACCGTCACCTCAACGGCATTGGCCGGAGCCGTGGATCGAGCCGCACGGTGTTCGTTGAGGATATCCTCGTCGGTACGCGCTTTTCTCTGTTTCAAAAATGCAAGAACTTCCTGTTTTTTATCGGTTTCACTCATTGTCTGATCTCTCCTTCTCCCTTAACTATATTCCTCTTGTAAGTGTATTTGTGTAAAATCGGTCTCATCTGCGCCGAAGAAAACATACAAAAACCCGTCAAGGTCATCGAGAAAGCCCATGTCGCTGTCGAGGGGATCATACTGCATCAGAAGCCGAGGCGGCTCATCCTCGTAATTCCAGTCGCTCGGCACGCCGAAGAGCCGTGTGCATATCTCGTCCTCGTCTGCCTCGGAAAACTCCATTAAATACGCCTCGGTATATTTCTCATATTCCTCCACGGCGGCGTTGAACTCATCAAAGGCAAGCTCTGGCTCCCCCTCATGATATCGCACATCGGCCCGGAGACGATATTTCCCCTCCTCGGTGTGAAGGAACATATAAAGATAGCCCGTATGGGGAAGTCTGTTTTCCTGATCCAGTTCGGCTATATCGGAAAGTCTTATCTGACAGAGAAAGACCTCATCTTCGTCGAAATCGTCTTTCCAGGCCAAAGGCACGGTGGGTGTCCCGAAGAACTTGCTGACGCCCAGATCATAGCCGGCCGGGGCTTTTTTTGCGGTAATCTTGATGGCTTTGCTCATATGCTTCCTCCTCCGTCATTCCACGATCTCAAAGTTCAGATCGTCGGTTGCCTCCCATGACGGACCGTCGTCGCCAAAGCCGCAGCCTGCAAAGATGGACAGCAGCATGGCAAAAGCCAGCGTTAACGCCACAAATTTAAAATTGCTTTTCATAAAACAAATCCTTATTTTATCGGTTTTTTGAAAAACCTATGGATTATCTTACACCGAATTTTTCAAAGTTATCGTCATACTCCTCGCCGTCGCTGGCAATAACCTTCATTCTTCCCACGAAGCAATCGTTAACCACAAAGCCTATCTTTTTGTCCTCAAAGGCGCCAAACTCAAGCTCCTTGACGTAATCGTAGCCGCACATAACGCCGTCTATCCAAACGCACTCGTCAAGGCTTGACCACTTGCCTTCATAGTAGAAGTTACGAACCCCTGCACCGTGGGGCTTGCCGTTTTTAACCTCGCCCTCGTACACGGTCTTGTAGGACGGCTTTTCGTCAATTACGGTTTCCCTTGCCTTAACGGTTCTGTAACCAGGGAAACCAAAGGCTGTAAAAAATATTTCAAGCGCCCTTTCCGCCTGCGCCGCACTTAGCCCGTCGGAGGTAAGAAGTCTTTGTAATTTAACTGCGTATTCCTTAAAATTATAGGCGTCGTTTATCATTTCGATAAGGGTTTCTCTTGCGCTGCCGAAAAGCAGCGTTTCAAAAAGCTTTGCTTCGCCGTTGCCGCCCGTAAGTGCCGCAAGCTTGCCTGCACTTTTGGTTTTGTCAAACATATTTTCAAAGCCGTCTTTGCCTGTGCAAAGCTCTCTTATTGCGCTGATAATATCCATAACCGCATCCTCACTTATATTTGTTGTCCACGCTTAAACAATGCCCGTTGCCTTTGCTTTAATCCTGCTTTAAATTCAAAACCACCCTTGCGGCAACGACAGTGTCATAGGCTATGCTTTCACCTGTCAAGGTGCATCTTCCTTCGTCGCAATCAATAGCGTGTATCCACCTTTTGCCGTTGACGTCCCAACGCAAATACAATACGTCGTTTGCCAAAGCGCAAATTTCGGCTTTCATTACCCTTATAGGCTCCGCCCCGTCAAGCTGCTCAACGGTATAATCATAACAGCTTTCCGTCTGAAAGCCCGAACGGTTGGAACCGCCTACGCCCATATAGCCTTTAAGGATACTAACGCCAACAACCTTTTCGTTATCTTTTACAAGTATCTTTTCCAGCGCCAAAAGTTTTTCGTGATCCAAACATCCCATAACCTAATCTCCTCTACCAAACTGCGCCCAACGTCGGCACGGTGCCGAAAACAAGAGCTTTTATTCTGCTGCTTTATCCGATTCTTCTCTGTATATGCTCATAACGTCGCCAATGTCACAATCCAGCGCATCACAAATGCGAATCATAACGTCCATAGACACCTTCTTATCTCTGCGAAGGCTCGTCATGGTGCCGGGTGCTACGTCGGCTGCTCGCCTTAGATCTGCTTTGCTCATTTTTTTATCTACAAGAACCTTCCAAAGCTTGTTGTAGCTTATCGTCATTGCCATTGTTATCTCCTCAATCTATCTGCCTGTAATAATCGTAATAATTGTGCAGAGCCGCCGCCTATGGCGGGGATTATATCTCTACACGTTGTATTATATCACAGTTATATTTGGTATTTCAATAGGAAGTTGCGATTTTTTGGCAAACAATCGCAAGAAGTTGGCACAGTTGGGCAAATATTTGCCGTTTTGCCGTGGAATAAGCAAAGCTAAATGCCCCGTAAAGAAAATTGATTGCGGCGTTTCTCCGCCCGCTTAAGCAACGGATTTTTAGAAAAAAACGACAGCTTTCCTAAAAAAGCCGTCGTCTAAAAAGTATATATTCCGGGAAAAAAGCGTAAAAGCAATGTACTTACCACTCGCGATCCAAGCAAAGGTTGTTCCAATAGAAAGTGGCATCAGTGTTAGGTATATGTAGTTGACATTCTCGGTAATACGGTTTCTTCTTGGATCGAATTTCGCAATGCCACATCTGCTCATAATGACTTTTATATTGCGTAATAAACTCGATGGTACATTTACCACTGTTTACTTTAGAAATGAGTCGCCCCATATCCCAAAGCTCTACGCTTGTATTTCGGAATCCCAGCCATCTATGTCTTGTGAACACACGAACTATGATATCACCAATATCTTCTACAGAAAAATCAACTACAGAAGCATCGGTTCGTACTATTTTTTCAGAAGAATTCTTTTCATGATGAGGTGTTACCCAAAAGCCGTCAGGTAAGTAAAAACGGAGAATATTATCCTTAAAGGAAATTTTATCTGATATACAATCGTGAAGGGTTAACTCTTTACCATGAAAGTCATCGGGGTCAGTATGTTTGAAGTTGTTATTTACCATCGAAATCACCTCTTTATATTAATTGTATCACAAATTAACACACTTTTCAATGATATTCGTTCCTTTCGGAACGGATATCATTGAAAAAAGTCAACTTTGTCGGTAGACAAAAGAGGTTCCTTTTGTGCGAAAGACTACCTAAACGGAGCAGAATCAAGGTAAAAAAGCCTAAAAGTAGTGTACTGCTCTGTTCGATAAATTGGAATATGTTTATCTTTCTCACCAATCCCATTCAAACTTATCCCAATGCTCTTTTTCACTGACCAGCAGTTCTCTAACTTTTGGGACTATTGAGCCCGCAAAAGCAACGGTGTTTTCATGAGAAAAATAGATTGCCCACGAAAAATCTTTGTCTGTATATATCGTTTCGCATCCACCATATTCAATCAGCTCAACCGTTTCGATACAGTTTTGTGGTCTAAAACAACTCTCGCCATAACAGTATAGATGTGTTTGAGGAAGGCCTATTATTTGTTCAAGCTGTTTCATATATGGCTCAATATGGTCAAACATAATAAAGAACTTTTCCGAAATTTCTTTTGGCTCATCTCCCATAAGAGGGAACCAATACGAGGTATTCACATATCCCCAAACAGAGCGAAACTTGTCTTGTAATGCTGTGGCTTCTGCCCCGACAATAGCTCGAGCATATGGAATATCTGCCAACGTAAGTGCTTCATTTTTGGAAAAAAGGTCTTCAAAAAACTCACAAAACTCTCGATTTGTTTTATCAATAATGTGCTTTGCCAAATTATTTTGAGGATTCAAAATAGATGGCTCATAATGTACATCAATAAGATTGACCACTTCTCTTTTCAAATCTTCCATACAATCAAAAGACTTGTCTATGAGTGTCGATAACTTAAATTCCAGTTCATATGCGACTTGATAACCAACATATGTAATGCCACCATAAT
>JAZUNS010000040.1:0-11136 GCA_045604285.1 Eubacteriales bacterium | reverse complement strand
ACTGTGAGCCGAGGTTCGTTTTGAACGAAAAATATGATAAAACGCAGAAAAGTCGGGAAGAATTTCCCGACTTTTCAACTTTGTTATAATTGATTTTTTGTGTTTTTCGTGTTCTGCGCCTTTGTCAGCGGTCTGTCCTCTTTGCAGTTTATGCAAAGAGGTGAAAACAGCTTACATTTTAGTCAATGGTTGCCTTGCCGTTACAGTGAAGCTCCATAATAAGTATGTCTGCCGCACTTACCAGGGCATCGCCGGTAAGGTCTGCCGCCTTTTGAGAAAGGTCGTTCATGTTGCCCGTGCCGTTGATGAAGGTTTCAACCACTACGTAGTCCGTAAGGTTAAGGTCGCCGTCGCCGTTGGTGTCGCCGGGGATTACAAGGGTAACGGAGTTAAGCACCGCACCGTTAGCGTTATACTGAACAACGGTGAAGCCCGTGCCGACAAAGGAGGTATCTGCTACGGTAGCGCCGTTGGTGTTAAGAACGGTAACGTCGCACTTAAACTGACCCTTTACGGTCTGGGCATTAAGGCCCAAGCCCTTAGCGGAAACGTAGCCTGTTTCCAAGTTGTAAACGGAACCGTCGATAAGCTCGAAGGGCTGCTCTGCACCTTCGGGAAGGGTGGTAGAGCCCCAAACCTCAACCTCACCGATAGCGGTACGGTCTGCAGGGGTGGCAAGGTTTATGCGGATATATTTTGCACTTAAAACCTGGTTGAAGGAAAGCTTCATTTTATAGTTAAGGCCGCTGTTTACCATAAGCTTGGAAGTGTAAGCGGCGGTTGCGGTAAAGTTGGTGCCGTCGTTACTGAGCTGGATAGAGCTTATAACGGGGGCAACGTAGTTAATGCCGCTGGAGGTGCCGTTGCGCACGATAAGGCTTATGTTATTCAGATAAGCCTTGGCGGAAAGCTTAAGGGTAATGGTAGGTGTGGTTGCACCTGCAAAGAATACAGCCCAATTAACATTAGATGTGTTGGGGATACCGTCTGCGGGATAGGTGCCGTCGTTAAGCTTACCGCTGAAGTAAGCGCCGCCCTGGTTGGAGTTGTCACCGTAGTATGCGGTAGCGTAGTATGCAGAGCCGCCGGGATAGGTGGTGCCGTACATATACTGACCGCCTGCGGATGCAGAGAGGAAGTTGGTATCTGCAGAAGGCATACCGTCGGTTTCGCCGGTAACCTCGTTAACTTTGGCGATTATTGCATCCTCGTTGTTAAGCAGATAGTTAGAGATATACTGTCCCTCAAGGGCGTAGCCGGCTGCTTTGGGGTGAACCGTGTCTATAAGATAATCGGTAGCGGTAAGACTGCTCCATACACCGGAATAGATATCTATGCAGAAGGTATCGTATTCTGCGGCAACGTCCCTAATAGCCTGGATGTACTGAGGGTAGTAGACCGACAAGCCGCCGAAGCTTGCGTATCTGTCATAGTTTAGGCTGGCAATCTTTATATTGTTGGTGGTTATAAGTATGGGAAGTGCGCCTATATCCAAAGCCATCTGGCAAAGGTCACGCAGGTTTTGTTTATAAGCGGGAAGGGTATTTGAGGTAATGGTGTACTGAATACAGTCGTTTATAGCGTACTTGATAAACACTATGTCGGGGTTGTGTACCGCAACCTGAGAATCGAAGTAGCCAAGGCCCTCGTCGGTTCTTGCGCCGGGGGTGGAGGCGTTGATAACTCTGCCGTTGATTGCGATTTCAACTGTTTCGGTCCAGCCGCCGCCTGCAGTAACGCTGTCGCCCAATACTACTGCGGTCTTGCCGGTGTAGCCGGTCTTGGGGGTGGTATCGTCACGAACGGTAGTAACGTGAACCTTGGAGTTGGAAACGAAATCGCTGTTGCCGAAGGTGCCGCTTACGTTAACGGTACCGCTGGAAACGGTAACGCCGGAGAAGGTAAGAATATCGCCTATTCTTATCTGCTGCCAAATAAGCCAGTTTGCACGGGCAAAAGCAGAGCCGGTGGTGGTAAGAGGCTGATAGCTTATGGCAATACCGACTGCGTTGCTGGCAACGGTTTTGCTGTAGCTGCAGTGAAGGCCGGATTTTTCGGTAACCACGTAGCCGCCTGCGGCACTGTCATAAACTGCATATACTTTACCAAAATACAAGCCGGTAAGAGAAGCGCCGGGCTTTACAAGCATAAGCTGATTTTCGTAGGTGCCTGTATCCCAACCGATGCTGCCTCTGGACAGAGTCATATAGCCGATATCGGTTTTAATTGTTGCCGCCTCCGCAACCTGAGGAATATTGAAAACGCCAAGGGATAAAACGAACACAAAAACGAGGAAAAGTGAGGTGTGCCTGATAAAGTTCTTCATTACGTTAACTCCTTTACTGATATTTAGGCCAAAGAAACACGGGTGCGGGACAGCCGCCGCGGCGACCGTTCCTGTTTGCTTTTGTCAATTAGTTTGCGGTTTTCTGTGCGGGAAATTCGTCTATAAGGAAAGCGTCGTACTTAAGTATCTGTGCCGCATCAATACTGTTTACCTTGCCGTCATCGTTAACGTCGGCGTTAACAAGTGCTTCTGCGGAAAGGGTTATAAGCATAGCGTCGTGCTTAAGAACCTGCGCTGCGTCAAGGCTGTTTATCTTGCCGTCGCCGTTTACGTCACCGTATGTGATCTCGGCAATGTCGGGGTTGGAAGAATCGTCATCGGTAACGTAGGCAGCAGCCTCGATCTCGTCAAGCTGAACTATATATGCGCCGCCGGTGCCGAAGGAAAGCTTAAGACCGGTTGCGCCGATAACGTCTGCTCTTACTGCAACGTCATAATACTGAGGAACGTTGGAGGTGCCGTTGCCGGGTGCGCCCTCTATAACAGTTTCGGTAACGGTATAGGGAACGTTGGTATAGTTTTCGCCGTCGGTGGAAACGCCGATGGAATCAACCTTAAAGTTGCGGTTTGCGCAGATACGAACGCCCTTGAAGGTTATAACGTGGATATCGGTGGGTTTATCAAACTTAAACTCAACGGAGGTGATTGCGGTGGTGCCTGCATACTCTACGGTAACGCCTATAACGCCAACGTCGCCGTTCCAGGAGTTGGCGCCGTCGCCTCTGTAAGCGCCGTCGGTAAGAAGCTTGTTTTCAGCGTCGGAGCAAAGGCCCTGGAATGCGTTATAAACGGAGGTGTAGGGCTTATTTGCCAAGAGGTTTTCGCCAAGGTCCATACCCTCGTAAGGGTCCTGGGAGGAATCGTCACCGCCGCCGTCTTCAACTGTGTTGCCGTCTGCAACGGTGTAGCTTGCAACGGTTTCGCCGTCTGCGCTGTTTTTAACTATTACCGTATCGCCTTCGGAAAGCTCGGCAATATTGGCAGGCTTGGTGCCGCCGGAGCCGATTACGGTTACGTCAAGGTTAAGGATGTTTTCCTTAACTTCGGAAACCTTAACCGCATCGGTGTAATAAAGGGTATCGCCCCTTACGGAGAAGGGTGCATCCTTGGAGATAAGCGCCTTAGTGGGCTTAAAGGTCTTAACGGTATAGGTGCCGTAGTCTGCGGGGGTATCGGTAGAATCTGCAGCAAGAACTTCGCTGTAGCTTACGGTGTAGCCGTCAAGAAGCACGGCGTCGTCTGCAACAATGTTGCCATCTGCATCCTTAACCACTACGTTGCATTCGGGCATACCGTCGATAGCGTGCTTTGCGGTGGTGCCTTCAAGCACACGGATATCGTCGCCGCAGATAGTCTTCATATTTTCGATAAGTGCGGGCTTCTGAACGGTCCAGTTCATATCGTAGCCGTGGCCGTTGGGATGGCAGGAGTCGATTATATTATCGGGGGAAAGATTTTCTGCCTTCCACATAGAGTAGATGTCGATAAGAACGCAGTTCTTTTCCTCTGCAACCTCGGTCATGCAGGCTTCAAAAGCGTCAAGGTAAGCCGCTTCGCCGCCGAAGGCGCTGTAATCGCCCTTGTCAAATACGCCGCCGTCCTGAATAGCGGATATTTTAATAACGTTGGCGTTCATAAATACGGTGGTTGCGCCCAAAGCGGTATTTCTGTCGTAAATGCCCCTAAGTGCGGTCTTGTATTTTTCCATAAGCTCGGTAGAAGGAGCTGCGTTGAAAGCATCGTTTATACCAAAGGAAACGATAACTATTTCGGGGTTATAAGCGGCAACGTGGTCATCGTAACGGCTGGCAAGAGATGCCCAGGAGGTATCGCCGCCGAAGCCGGAATTGATAACGGTGGTGCTGAAGTAGTCGCCCCAGGTAGAGGTCCAGCCGCCGCCTACGGTAATACTGTCACCCTGGGCAACGATGGTTCTGTTGCTGTAGGGGGTAACGGTGGGATATACGGGGTTAACGCTCTCTACCTCTATGTAAGAGTTGGACTTATAGGTGGAAGAGCCCCAAACGCCGCTGGTTTCAAGGTTTTTCAGCTCAAGGTCGATATTTTTAAGATAAAGTCTGTCGCCCACTCTTATATGCTGCCAAACCTTCCAATTTGCCTTAGCAATGTCAGAGCCTGCAGTGGTAAGGGGTGCATAGTTAAACTCTAAACCGATGTAGCCTTCCTGAACAACCTGGGTATAGCTGCGGTGGTTAGCTACTTTTTCAACTACCTCGTAGTAGCCGCCTTCTTCGTTATACTTAGCGTAAAGCTTTTCGTAATAAAGGCCGTCGATAGAGGTGCCGGGAGTGATAATGGTAACGATATTGGTAGTAACGCCGCTCCAAATATTATTGAACTTACCTACGTTAAGGTTGCCAATATATTCCGCAACGTCAACCGTGCCGTCAACGTACACGGGGGCAGCGGCGGTAACAACGGTGCTCATGCCCAGTATCATCGTTAAAGCCAAAACGATTGCAACGATTTTCTTCATGGTGTCCTCCTAAAAAAGTTATATTTTAATTTTTATTTTTTGGGAATATAGCGTATCTGCACCTCTTCGGCACCGGACGCCATATCAAGGGTCGCCTCTTCCCCGTCAATGGTGACGGAGACTATATCGCCTTCTATTTCAAAAACAGCCTCCATCTCACCGGGCTTGCACACGTTAAGGACTATGGCGCCCTCTTCCTCTGCCCAGTCAACGTCTATTCTGCCGTTTTCGCTGTCAAAGCTGCCGTTGGCAAATTCAATTCTATGCTCGGGGTCGGTAACGGGATGGATAACGACCTTTTCAAAGCCGGGGGCTTCCTTTACGGGTCTTATGCCCAGCATATACTTATACATCCACTCAACGCAGGAGCCCAGAGAGTAGTGGTTAAAGGAGTTCATGCCCACGTTGCCAAAGCCGTTTTCGGGGGTGTAGCTGTTCCAACGCTCCCAAATAGAGGTGGCGCCGTTTTTAACGGTAAAGCCCCAGGAGGGATATTCCTCGGAAAGTAAAAGCTTATAGGCTATGTCTGCCCTGCCCATTTCGGTAAGCACGGGAAGAAGGAAGCGAACCCCCACAAAGCCCGTGGAAAGGCGGTACCCCTTACGCTCTAAGGTGCGTAGCAGATGGGTAAAGCAGCGCTCTTTATTCTCGCAAAGGTCAAAGCTTATGCCCAGCAGATAGCAGGTTTGGGTATCGCTTTTAATAACGCCGTTTTCATCCACAAACGCCTTGTTAAATGCCGCCTTAACCGCTGCGGAAAGCTCTTTATACTCGCTTGCGTCCTGACCGAGGATATCAAGGCACTCCACAAGTATGTCGGTGGAATAGGCAAAATAGGCGGTGGCAAGGACGGATTTGTCCGTATCGTCTTCAATGGAAAGCCAGTCACCGTAGCCTACGGCGGGACGGATAAGGCCGTCGCTGGCGCCCTTCATGTACTCTACCCAGCGCTTCATAGCTTCGATATTGTCTTCAAGTATGGTCTTATCGCCGTACATAAGATAGTGGTGGTACGGAATGACCGTAACGGCATCGCCCCAAGCGGCAACGCCTGCACCCACAAGCCCTTCAAGATGAGGTACTACGTCGGTTACTGCGCCGTTTTCCCTTTGGTCAAGGCGCAGGTCACGCATATAGCGGGCAAAGAATGCCTTACAATCCGCATTATACATAGCGGTCATGGAGAATATCTGGGCATCCCCCGTCCAACCCAAGCGCTCGTCACGCTGAGGGCAGTCGGTAGGAACGGAGATAAAGTTGCTGCGCTGGCTCCAAAGAGTGTTGGTGTATATTTTATTAACAAGCTCCGAGGAGGTATCCACGTAGCCCGTTCTTGCCAAATCGTTATGACAAACGTTCATGTAAATTTCTTTAATATCCGCATCGCCTTCAATAATAACCTCGGCATAGCGGAAGCCGTGGAAGGTAAAGGTAGGTGTAAGTATCTGCCTGCCGTTTCGGCATATAAATTCGTCCACACAGCGTGCCGCACGAAGGTTTGCGGTGTAAAGCTTGCCGTTATCCAGCATTTCGCCGTGGCGAAGGGTTATTTTAGTATCCTCGCAGGCCTTTACCACAAGGTACAAAACGCCTGCTGTATTCTGGCCGAAATCGTATATCGTGCCCTTATCCTTCCCTACCGGAACACCCTTAAGACGGTGGCAGAAGCGAACGGGCTCCTCCTCCTGAGGGGCAAGAAGAGAAAAATCTTCCCCTTCCTCTACCGCATCGTCCCAACCTTCGGTATCCATGCTCACGTCAAACATCTCAAAGCTTTCGGGCAGGCGGTTGTCAACGACCTCACCATCCAAAAAGCTGCTGGCAAGTATGCGACCGGTGGTGGTTTTAAAGCTGCCGTCGGTAACTATTTCCTCTACCGTGCCGTCCTTATAGGTAAGCACAAGCTTCATCAAAAGACACAGGGGCCAGCTACCGTAATACTGCTGCTTCTTAAAAGCAAGCTGACCTGCGTACCAGCCTTCGGAAAGCACCGCACCAAAGCAGTTTTTGCCTTTTCTGAGCTTATCGGTAACGTCATACTCCTGATAAAGTATAAGCTTACCGTAGTTGGTAAAGCCGGGGGTGAAAAGCTCGTCACCTGCATAGGCGTCGTTAACGTACGCCTCGTAAATACCCTTAGAGGTGGCGTAAAGCGTTGCACTTACAAGCCCGCTTTTTACGGTGAAATCCTTACGAAAATAGGGCGAAGGGTTGGAATACACGCCTTCAACAGTGCCGACGTATTCCCTAACGCCGTTGCTTATCCATTTTGCGCCTTCAAATATCATTGCAATTATGCTCCTTATCTATAACTAATGCAAAGCGCATAAAGGGGGTTATGCCCCCCTTTATGCGCAAATATTTTACTGCTGTATCGGAAATTGGGTTATAATGCCCGCATCGTATTTAAGAACAACCGAGGCATCCAGGCTGGTAAGCTTGCCATCCCCGTTAACGTCGCCGAGATATATACGATCGGGAGTTAAGTCTATAATAAGCGCATCATAGCGCAGGATATACGCCGCATCAAGGTTATCCGCCTTGCCGTCCCCGTTAACGTCACCGAAAACGCCGACCTGCTCGGTAACGGTGATATCTATAGCCTCGCCCTTGCCGTAGGTAGGCGAGCAAACGCCGTCAGCCACGGTGCCTACAAGCACAAGGAACACACCGTCACCCTCGGCAGAAATCTTGGTTTTGCCCATGGGGGCGGTGCTTTTAACACGCAAAGACACCTTAAACGTCATTTTGCCGCCGTCGGTACAGCCGCTGTTATCAAAGGTATCCTCATTATTGATCATACGAAGCCACAGCACGCCGTTTATAAGGCTTGTGTAGCTGAAATTTTCAGGGGTGCCCCACTCTTCGGGGAAGCTTGCCTCAACCCCCTCGCACTGGAAAACGTCGCCGTCAAAGCACAAGGGAACGTCAACGGAAAGCAAGCCGTCACTAACAGACACACTGTCAACGGTAACGGTTATCTCTACAGAGCCACACCTTGGAACGGATACGGCGCTTGCGCCTACGTCAACGGTAAAGCCCGCAGCACCTGCGGAAACGCTGGCTGTTAAAAATACAAGCAGAGCCATTGCCCAAGCGATAAGTTTTTTTGCTGTTTTCATACGTTTTGACCCTCCTGCACAAGTAGATAAACCACTACGCTATATTTATATACAATAATAACAGATTGGGGCGTCCGTGTCAAGGGCAGAATGGTAAAACAGCACAATAAATTGCACCGAAAAACAGAAATTTCAAGTCCAAGAAAAACTTGCAAATACCCCTGATTAAAAGGCAAAAGGACACAAAGAAAGCTTGTGATAAGAGTTACCCTCTTTTCACAAGCTTTTTTACAATATAAAACGCTTTTTTCAGCCTACTCCGTAATCAAAGAGCTTTCGGCAGACACTTCGACCTCAGAGCTTTCCGCACTTTCGGAGCTTTCGACAGACACTTCGACCTCGGAACTTTCCGCACTTTCAGAGCTTTCGGCTGACACCTCAACCTCAGAGCTTTCCTCTATGGATTCGTGGGACGTTTCTTCCGGCAACGAGCTTTCCTCACTTAAAAGCTTATCCGATTCAAACTCAACGATTATCTCGGAGTTATCCACGTTGGGAGAGCCCTCCACAACGCCGAAGACCAAAACGACCGTAAGACCCAAAACCATAAAGAACAGCAGCGCCGCAATTATTGCCAAAAGGATAACGGTAGCCTTGCCGCCCTTCTTTTCTGCGGGTGCCACGTCCTTCTTTTGTGCCGCTTCCTTCTTGGGCGCCGCAGGGGCAGCCACGGGTGCCACGGCAGGCTCAGGTATTTTAAATACCGTTATTGCCGTGTGGTTATCGGCGTTCATGGATGCACGGCTTTGATGCATCCAACGCATTTTACGAAGCCAAAAAACGGGGTTTTCGGACTTTAAGAACAAAGAGTGCATCTCGTTCTCGTAAATATATTCCCAAAAGCCGTCAGTACAAAGCAAAAGCCCGTCGTAAAGATGGTTGCCCAAAGAGCGTGCCTCAACCTTCAGGTCCTCGCTTACGCCCAAGGCACGGGTAACCTTGTTCCTTTCGCTGTGCTTGCGTATATCACCGGGAGAGATAAGCCCTTGCTCCACCGCCGTTTGCGAAACGCTGTGGTCGGGGCTTTGATACACTATGCCCTTAAGGTTAAAGGCGTAAATCCTGCTGTCACCCACGTGGGCAAGATGGGTTATCTCATCGGCAACCCATGCAAGGGCAACGGTGGTTTTCATGGCAGTGCCTTCCTCTGCCTGCTTTTCCAAAATCAGCTTGTTTGCAGAGAGGATAGCCCTTATGGGATTAAAGCCTGCACCCTCCTCCAAAAAGCGTGCCTTTATTTCGTTTACGGCAATGTTTGCCGCTTTTTCGCCGTTATCGTGACCGCCAAGGCCGTCTGCTACAATAAACAGCTTGCCGTGGTCGGCAGAGACGGTTGCATAAACGTCCTCGTTATTGCTTCTGCCGCCTGCATCGGTATAACCGGAATATAATACTTTCATCAAACTGAACACCTCGCTTTGGTCGCATTATAACCCAAACGCCTTTTCTTTTGGTATATTGTAGCACATTTTTTCGCCCGTGTCAATTTTTATGCCAACATTTTCAAAGCGGAGCGTATTCCTCCACGTTTTCGGTGTTTCGGTGGACGGCGCCGTTTATTGCGGCGGCGATCACCTCTGCCATTACACGGGTCATAACGTCGGTTTCCTTGGGGGTAACAAAATAGCCCTCGCTTCCCTTTTGGGGCTCTCCCCCATGCTCCCACAGCAGGGTGGGTACGTCCACCACCGTCGGTACCCCCACGGCTATAACGGGGCAGCCTATCGTTTCACCGGAAAGCTCCTCTCTGCTGTTGCACACGCCGCTGCCCGGGGCTATCCCCGCACAGGTAAGCTGTACCGTGGTGGCAAGCCGTGCAAGACTTCTTGCCGCCAGTGCGTCTACCGCAATTACGCAGGCAGGCTTTATGCTTTGAGCCGCCGCCCTTACAAGCACCGAGCTTTCCACCCCCGTTTGCCCCAAAACCTTCGGCACTACCGCCGCCAGATCCCCAAAGCTGAGTGCATCGTACAAGGACGGGTCAAGGCGGCGCATATGATGGGTAACTACCAGTCGTGCGGCGGTTTCGGGACCAATGGAATCTGCGGTTATATCCTCGTTGCCCAAGCCCACCACAAGAACCCCGCTCTCCAGATCGGCAGGCATAAGCTTTATAAGCAGCTCCTTAATAAGTCTTACGGCACTATGTCGGCGCAGGCTGTCCTCCAGCCAAAGCCTGCCCGTATCAACGGTTATATAAAGTCCCGCCTTCCTGCCGGTTACCTCTTCGCCTACACCCGGTGCAACCTCTGTCTCGGTAACGGAAAACCCTTCCGATACGGTAACAACGGTCTTTATGCCGTCCTCTGCTCCCTTGCTCCCCTTGGGCGGGCTGCTTTCCACTGCCAGGTCTGTACGTATGTTTTTTATCATTAATATCATCCCCTCGGTGGCTATTATTCCCTACCGACGGCAAAAAATGCAATATTTACCCGTAGGATGGGGCTATTTCCAAAAGTTGTACCAAAAATAAAAAAAGTCCTTGACAAACGCCCCTCTTTATGATATTATAAGCGTTGCCAAACGGTCTGCGGGTGTAGTTCAATGGTAGAATCCCAGCCTTCCAAGCTGGTCGTGCGGGTCCGATTCCCGTCACCCGCTCCAAACACCTACAGATTTGCGATATGTGCCTTTAGCTCAGCCGGATAGAGCATCTGCCTTCTAAGCAGAGGGTCGGGGGTTCGAGTCCCTCAAGGCACGCCAAGGGCTATGGGGTGGTTTTCACACCTCCCCGTTGCCTGCGAATTTTATATGGTGGATATAGCTCAGTTGGTTAGAGTATCAGGTTGTGGCCCTGAGGGTCGCCGGTTCAAATCCGGTCATCCACCCCAGAAATTAAAACTTCAAATCCTTGAGGGCTTATTTTATTGATATCGTACTTTGTCGGGTCATATAAAATGGAGGCAAAATGAAAAAAGCATTTAAAGTATCATTTTTTGTTTCACTTGGAATTGCTCTTATTGTTTTGTGTTCCGTTGTAGCTACGACTTTTGCCGTAAATAATACCTCAGCAAGCACAGGTATAGTAGGGGGAGCAGACGGACCAACAGCAATTTTTGTCAGTCGTATGCTAATAACACAAAGTCCACTGTCTTTTGTTCTTTGCTTTGCTGTAGTTGTCTTTGTTATTTCTACTATCGGCTGGATTGCAACTACAAACAAATAATAAA
>JAZUNS010000039.1:0-33543 GCA_045604285.1 Eubacteriales bacterium | reverse complement strand
GGCAATATCTATTTTTACAGCAACGCATACTGATTCCCTCCTTTTACGTACAGTACATACAATATGTTAAATTATATAGATTTTGAGGTTATTGGTTATGAAAGAAATCATTTTAAGTGCCGACGGTGACAGCGTTATTTATTCGGTACCTGATGCCGTTGCTGACAATTTGAGTGAATATTGTATTGAATTTTGCGATAATTGGCTTTGGAAAAGTCCTGATGCAAAACGTTTTAGAATAGAGTCCGGTGTTTGTTATAACGAGGCAGACTTTATCGACTATTTAAATGTGTATATTTTCCCCGAGCAAAAGTCTGTTTTTGTAAAAAATCTTGGATGGACCAATCTTGGAAAAAATCTTCCGCCCAAGTATAAACATCTTCCTTATTTTAACTTTTAGTTTTCCTCTTTTTCACACTGCGATATATGCTTTAACCAACGAAAACAAATAATTGTTGACTTTATAAACAAAATTATCCGCCCGAAAAATTCGGGCGGATAATTTTTTTATACCATTTAGCACGGCGACGGCAGAATTAAAACTTCTTTACAACGTACTTTTTATAATCGTCGATTTGGAAAGCCTCGGCATACTGTTTACGGATAAAAATGCCGCGGGTACGCATGAGGTTTGAATAATATTCTTTATATTTAAATGAAGTGCTGTTAAGGGCAAACCACTGGGTGTTGATAGCTTTATCCCACAGCTCAAATCCTTCGGGGCTGATTTCGGAATACACGTAAGGAGCGAAGCCCTCGGCATCTTCCCAGTTCTCGGCATAATAAGGACCGTCGGCATAATGCCCGGGAAGCTCGCGTTCGATAGACTTTAATCCTGCATAAAACTGCGCTTTTTTAACGATCTCGTATGTAGCCATATGGTCTTTATGCATACTGTTTTTCCAGTGGGTGATAAGGATATTGGGCTTATGCAATCTTATAAGGTCACACAGCATAAAGGCAACTTCATCATTTACCGGAAGCTCGCCGTCACAATACGGGAATACAACTGCTTCCCCACCCAACATTTCTGCAAAAGCTTTTGCCTCAGCCTCTTTTTGCTTTCTGTATTCAGCAACAGACAGATGCGGAGGGTTGCCCCTTTCGCCTGCAGTTAATGCAACGGTGATGATTTTTGCACCTTCAAGGGCTGCCGTAGCAAGCACGCCGCCGGCAGTAAGCTCCATATCACCAATGTGACCGCCGATAGCCATAATCGTTTTGCTCATAAAATACCTCCTACGATAATACCCCCAATATTCATTGGGGGTATTTCAAATTAAATTATGTACTGATTTTAATTGCTGACGGATACGTCTTGCCAATACTCAACAAGCTCGTTTCTAACCGCAGCAGCTCTGTCAGCGGTGTAAACGCTGTTAATGTTCCAGCCTTCCGGATCGGTGTAATCGGTATACATATCATCAGAACGGTACATTATTTGACCGTATACAAGATTCAAGCCAACGCCGTCGGTATCAACGGGCGTATACACTCTCTCAGATGTAGCAAGCAAATATCGACGCATAAGCCTTAGCTGTTCCAATATAACGTTTCTCGTCTTATATTCTTCCGAAACAGTGCTTTCAAAGTTTCGATACAAGCCCAAGGAAACAACAAGCCTTACACCGTCAACATAGTCAAACTGACACCAATCGATAAGGCGACCCTGCATTTCATATACTCTGCCGACGCCATATTTCCAATAATTGCGGCTTTCGTAAGCAAACTGAGAATCGGGTGCCCAGTAAAGCTGGGGAGAAATATAGTCCATGTAATTATAGGTGTTCGTTCCGTCGCTCCATGTGTTTTCGCACCAAAGCTTAACGTCTGCATACATGGTATCGTAGTTATAGCTATTGTAATAATCGCTTACGTCGCCCATGGGAGAAATACCCACAACAACGTCATCCTTCGCGGTCTTAATTCTCTTATAAAGACCTCTTACAAGATTGTTAGTGTTGTTTCTTCTCCAATCGCCGAGAGAGCTAACGGTTTCACCTGCAGCTTCTTGTGCGCCCTTATATGCAGAATAGCACTCCTGGTCGAAGGCGGTGGTGGCGCCTGCGGGATAGAAATAGTCGTCCATTATAATACCGTCAATATCGTAGTTGTTAACTATTTCCATCACGGTATCAATGATATGGAATCTAATGTTTTCATAACCGATATTGAGCCAATAGAGCTTGTCACTGTCTATACCGATATAGTCGCTATGTATTTCATCCTTAAAGGTGCCGTTATAAATCTGCTTAACCTCGTAATCATCGCTATACGCATTAAGGTCTTCTGCATAGCCGATACGGAGGGGATTAACCCAAGCATGAACTGAAAGGTTAAGCTTGTGAGCTTCGTCAAGGAAGATCTCAAATGCGTCATACGTAGAAATTGCGTAGTTAGAGCCCGTATATCTCTTGGAATAAGGAGAAATGGACGTTGTGCCGTCATTGTCGGGGGTAAAGTCCTTATCGTAAGAACCGTAAATTGCGTCACCGTGAGAACGAGTATGAATCATGATTGTATTTATACCGGAGGTTTTCATACCGGACAAATAATTTGCAAGACGTTCTCTATAGCTTTGTTCGTCTAACTGATAAGTACCCTGATACAGATACAAATCCGATATGGTAAAGCAGTCAAACCATACGCCGCTTATTATATCATAATTGATAGTTTCGTATTCACCATCATCTGCGGGAGTAGGTTCAACATTACCGGTCCAAATCTGAACTTCATCAATGTGAAGCTCTCTCTTTGCCTTGGGGATACGCACCTTTATGTACTGAGCCGTTACGTTATTAAGGTTAGCGGCATAAGTGTGATAAACCTGTTTTCTTGATGCAGAGGAGTTTACAACCAGAGTATCAACTACAGCACCGGTAGAAGACGTAGACGTGCTGAAGCTGTTTTCATCGTTAGAGTAGAAAACAGTAAACGTATCGGGAACAGAAGCCGCAGAGGTCGTGGAGCTGTTGGTATAATCCAAAAGCTTAAAGTTAACCTTATTTATACCCGGCTTTTGTGAGCCAAGGTTGAACAGTATTTCAACGTAATCGCCGGATACGGGGGTATAGTTATAACCAACCCACGCAGGGTCGAGGAAGGTACCGGTTGCAGAGATATTATTATTAAGGTCACCCTTTGCGTAGGTATTAAGGGTGGGAACGTCGCTTGTAAAATCGCCGGTCCAGTAATTATCGTTAAAGGAGTAGTAAGGAGTATTGAGAAGATATTTATAATCGGAATCGGGAGCTATATTAACAACGTCCTCAGATGCATTGGTTGTATACACGTAAAGCTCATCAATTGCAAGCTCACCCTCAGACTCAACAACAAAGGTAAGATAGCGTGCAGTAAAAGCGTTACCTTTAGCACCGCTTACGTTATAAGTTACGTTATAGAGGGAGCCGTTTTGCGTAAGATTTGCAGCAGCAAGGCTTACGCTGTAATAGGTTTTACCGTCTTCGGATGCATAAAGCTTTACATCAGAAGGAACGTAATAGCCGGAGCTACCGTCACCGTAGCCGGAAAGACTGATGGAAGAAATGTTGGAGGTTACGGAACCAAGGTCAATCTGCAAACCGGAAACACCCTCGGTAGGAGTTATACCAACGTATTCGTCACTGGTAGCAAAAGAGCTATCGGACAGCTTGCCGTCGGTAAGCTCGATTCTGCCGGTATCTGCGAAAGCACCGGAGTCGATCGTACCTATAATCTGGTACGTGGAATTAAGAGCCACGTTGACGTCATAGGGTGCTTTTGTAGGTTTGTTATAGAGCTCAATTTCACTAACGTTGGAGAAATCATCCAGCACAGCAGCACCACTAGTTTCAACCGTAAGCTCAGAAATAAAAGTCCAATTTCTTACAAAACCGTCAGAACCGTCCTCGTGTTCAAACACTATCAAAAGATACTGCCCCTTAAAAAGAGAGGTGCTGGCAAACTCTACGTCATAGGTTATGCTGGCATATTCGGTAGGAACGTAGTAGTCGTTAACCTTGGTTTCGCCGTCAAGGTCCTCTCTTACCATTGTAGATACTTGACCTACTTCGTTATAAGTTACACCGTCTACGGAAGAAGCAATGGTTATCTTGCTGGGCAAGAAAATACCAAGCTCGGGGTCACTAAGCATATTCAAAGTAACGCCGCTAAGGTTGGTGTAGTATGTACCAAGGTCAACAAGCAATGCATTGTCTTCATTACCGTAAATGCCCACCCAAGGGTCGTTAAGGAAATGATTGGATGCAAAGGTGCCGTCAAGCAGCTCGTAACCACCGGACACCACATTGCCTTCGGAATCATACACCTTATCGGTTGCATGACTATCCGGATACTTGGGGCTAACAAAACCAAGTATCTCATAGGACAAATCTTCAACCTTTGAAACAGCACCGGGGTTGCCGCCCATCAACATACTGTCAGTACCGATATCGGGAATTGTCCAATCTACGGTATAGCGCTCACCCGTCAAGGTTGCATTGCCCGTCTCAACAGCGGAAGCCTCCCTTGCAGGAATGAGAACGTATACCAACGACCAGCACATAACAAGTGCCAACGTAAAGGATAACAGTCTTCTCATGCTCTGTCCCTCCTAAAAGGATTCATAGTAAGTGCAATGTCATTGAATGGCTATTTGTACGCCAAAGCACAAACCACCCAATTACACATTTTTACTTATGATTATATTATCATCAAACACAAGCATTGTCAATAGTTTTTTGCAAGATATAATAAAAATCTACCGATTTGTTCTGTTTATGTTGACAAACGAAATTTATTGGAGTAAAATATTAAATTGAAGATTTATAGTACGAGAGGTTATTATGAAAAACGAATCACTTAATGTATTAAGAGAAAAATTCTTGGCTTTTTATGAAAGCAAAGGTCATTTACGCCTTAACTCCTTCCCTCTGGTTCCTCAAAACGATAATTCGCTTTTGCTTATAAACGCAGGTATGGCTCCTTTGAAGCCCTACTTTACCGGTGCCCAGGTTCCCCCGAGAAAGAGAGTTACTACCTGCCAAAAGTGTATAAGAACACCCGATATTGAACGTGTTGGTATAACTGCAAGACACGGTACCTTCTTTGAAATGCTGGGCAATTTCTCCTTTGGCGATTATTTCAAGGGTGAAGCTATTCCCTGGGCGTGGGAGTTTTTGACAAAGGTTTTGGAGATTCCCGAAGAAAGACTTTCCGTTTCAGTATATCTTGACGACGATGAAGCAAGAGACATTTGGCTTTCTATAGGCGTTCCCGCAGAGCGTATATACAAGATGGGCAAAGAAGATAACTTCTGGGAAATAGGCGCAGGCCCTTGCGGACCTTGTTCTGAAATCTACTACGACAGAGGGCTTAAGTATGGTTGCGGCAGCCCCGATTGTAAGCCCGGCTGCGATTGCGACCGTTTTATAGAAATATGGAACATAGTATTTACTCAGTTTGACGGCGACGGCAACGGTAATTACGAAAGACTTGAACACCCCAATATAGATACGGGCATGGGTCTTGAAAGGCTTGCTTGCGTAATGCAGGACGTTAACAATCTGTTTGAGGTCGACACCATACGCAACGTAATGATGAAGGTTTGCGATATGGCCGGCGTAAGCTATGAAGCAAGCGGCTCTGATAAGGATATTTCTCTGCGTGTTATAACCGACCATATCAGAAGTACCGTATTTCTTATAAGTGACGGTGTTATCCCCTCTAACGAAGGCAGAGGTTACGTTCTTCGCCGTTTGTTAAGAAGAGCTGCAAGACACGGACGTTTGCTTAATATTAAGGGACTTTTCCTTTCCGAATTAGCCGATACGGTTATTGAAGAAAGCAAGGCGGGTTATCCCGAGCTTGAAGAAAAGCGCGAATACATAAAGAAGGCTATACTTATTGAGGAAGAGCGTTTTTCTCAGACCATCGATGCAGGCATGGGCATGTTGCTTGAGCTTATTGACAAAGCTTCTGTTTCCGGCATCAAAAAGATATCCGGTGAGGATGCATTCAAGCTTAACGACACCTTTGGCTTCCCTCTTGACCTTACAAAAGAAATCAGTGCCGAGCACAACATAGCCGTTGACATTGAAGGCTTTGCCGCTTTGATGAAAGAGCAGAAAGAGCGTGCAAGAGCTGCAAGAAGCTTTGCAACGGATTATATGGGCGGCGGTGCTGATCTTGGCGAAATAATAGACAAGAGCGTTAAAACCGTTTTCACAGGTTATCAAGGAACTGAAACCGAAGCGGAAATTAAATATATAATTAAGGACGGCGAATCAGTATCCGAAATCAGCGGCGGCAACGCAATATTGGTTTTGGATAAGACTTCTTTTTATGCTGAATCCGGCGGTCAGATCGGCGATACCGGCTTGATCGTTACCGCTAACGGTGAATTTATCGTAAACGACACCAAGAAGACCGCAGACGGACAGTATCTGCATTTTGGCGAAGTTAAAAGCGGGACCGTTTCCTTGGGCAAGGCAAACGCAAAGGTTGACACCGTAAAGAGAAACTTTATCACTCGCAACCACTCTGCGGCGCATCTTTTGCAGGCTGCATTGAGAAAAGTTTTGGGCAACCATATCGAGCAGGCAGGTTCCTACGTTGACGGCAGCAGAGTTAGATTTGACTTTACCCATTTTTCTGCTTTGTCAGACGTTGAAATTGGCAACGTAGAAGCGTTGGTAAACAACGAGATACTTGCAGGTTTGCCCGTAACCTGTACCGAAATGCCCATTGATGAGGCTAAGGCTATGGGCGCTATGGCATTGTTTGGTGAAAAGTACGGTGACGTTGTACGCGTTGTAAAAATGGGCGACTTCTCCACCGAGCTTTGCGGCGGTACACACGTTGATAACACCGCAAAAATTGGATTGTTCCGTATTGTTTCCGAAAGCTCTGTTGCTGCGGGCGTTCGTCGTATTGAAGGTATAACGGGCTTGAACGTTATCTTCCAAATGAAGGAAGAAGAAGCTTTGGTAAGCAAGCTTGCCGCAACCTTGAAGGCTGCAAACAAGGGTGAGCTTGTGCATAGAGCTGAAAGCGTTGTAAACGAATCTAAGGCTTTAAAGAAGGAGCTTGACAGCCTTAACCAAAAGGCTGCATTGGCAAAGGTTAAGGAAGCGGCTGAATCTGCCGAAGATGTAAAGGGCGTTAAGCTTGTAAAGGCATGCTTTAGCGGCGTTGCTGCAGACGCTTTGAGATCTGCCATAGATGCAGTTAAGGATAAAGAACCCCTTGCAGTATGCGTATTTGCCTCAATAGACGGTGAAAAGGTAACGTTTGCGGCAGGGTGCGGTAAGGAAGCCGTGCAAAAGGGTGCCCACGCAGGTATGATTCTTAAGAACATCTCCCCCATTGTCGGCGGCGGTGGCGGCGGCAGACCCGATAACGCATCAAGCGGCGGTAAGAATTCTGCCAAGACCAACGATGCTCTTGCGGCTGTAAACGCTGTACTTGAGGGGCAGATCAAATAGTTTTAAGGAGTAAATAATGGACTGCTTATTTTGTAAAATTATAGAGGGAGCTATCCCTTCCGCTAAGGTTTATGAGGATGACATGATGTTGGCATTTAAGGACATCAACCCCCAGGCGCCTGTGCACGTTTTGGTTATCCCCAAGCTTCATATAGCATCCATGGATGAGGTAAATGCTGAAAATGCCGAGTATGTAAAGGCTATTTTCACTAAAATTCCTCAGATTGCTGAATCCTTGGGTCTTGCTAACGGTTACAGACTGATTTCAAACTGCGGTGATGATGCTTGTCAATCCGTTAAGCATTTGCATTTTCATATACTCGGCGGCGCTAAGCTGAACGAGAATATGGCATAATATTGATCGGGTAACGGGAAATGTTAAAGTACAGACCTGCTGCTATGCTTTTTCTCGCCTTTACGGCGGGTATTGCGGCAGGTCTGTTTTTCAGTTTTTGGGCTGTTTTTATAATAATGGCCTTGTCTTGGTCGGTGCTTATGCTTATCCGCCCCGCAAGGCGATACAGATTTGCGGTAGTGTTAACTATATTTGCCTTTGGAATCGCCTACCTTTTAGGTTTAGTCTACGGATTTTTTATAACGCCTACCGAGCCTGAAAAATACAAGTATTACGATTTCCATGCAACGGTACAGGAAACCCATGCAACTGACTACGGATACCGTGCAACCATAAAGATTGATGACGATAACGAAAGCTTTGGCGGCAGTAAGGCTTATTTCTACTTAGACAAAAAGCTTAACGCCGGCGACTGTCTGAAGGTATATGCAACTCTTTCGGTTGCAAAAACCACTGCAAGAGGTAACGGCGTTGATTATATTGCCTACGGCTCTTACGAGATTGCCGCAGACTACACCCCCGAAGGACTTGGGTATAAATTACTGTTGCTCAGAAGCAAAATATCCCGCAGCATAACGAAACGCTTCTCCGGCGAAGCAGGCGCGTTTTATAACGCACTGCTGACGGGTGACAGAAGCGGGCTTAGTGACGAGCTGAACGGCAGCTTTGCAAGGGCGGGAATCTCTCACATTCTTGCAATTTCAGGTCAGCACTTTTCTATATTGGTTTTCAGTATTTACTATATCCTGCGTTTTACCACGGGTAAAATGAAGCTATCCAGCTTTATTTGCTTATTTATCGCCGTTTTCTATACGCTGTTGGTGGGCGCTTCTCCCTCTATATTGCGTGCCGCCATTATGTGTTGCACAGTTTTTATAACTAACATTTTAAGAACACGGATAGATAGCTACACTGCACTTTGTGCCGCCGTAATGCTTATAGTTATCTTTGCCCCGTATTCCGTTGCAAGCGTTAGCCTTCAGTTGTCTTTTATGTCAACTCTTGGCATACTCACTTTCACCGAAAGCCAAATGCCGCGCATCAAGCCAAGCTTTTTAAGCAAGCTTTGGACTTTGGTCAGCACGCCGGTTATTCTAACGATTGCAGCAACAATTTTTTCTGTTCCCATAATACTTACCAACTTTGATTATATATCCGTAGTATCGCCCGTAAGCAATTTGGCTGTTAACTTTTTGGTAACGCCTGCCATGGTATCTGCTGTTATTGCTGCTCCTGCGGCGGCGCTGACATCTTCTGCCGACTCCATGTTGAAGGTGCCGGAGTTCTTCTACAACCTGATAGTTACAATTTCAGATTACATAGCTTCCCTCTCCTTTTCTACCGTTTCGTCGGAGCTCCCTTTCAGCGGTTTAGCCATTATACCTTCCCTTTCCCTTGTGGCTGCGGGTCTTTTGTGGCGCAGAAAAAGGTTTATAAGATGCGCCGTTGCTTGTGTTGCCGCGTTTGCAATCATTATTGCCGGTTGTTACTTTGGCTATAATCACAGCTTTGTCAATAACGGACTTTTTTACGTACAGGATGACAGCAAAAATTGCTATGTTTTTTGTAATACCGGTAACGAGAAATTATTGTTTGATATTAAAGGGTCACAAAACTGCAGCGGCGTTATCCTCGACAGAGGTGTAACGGCAATAGACGTTTACGTCGTTACCGAATGTTCGGACGATTCCTTGGCACGCCTTAAAAGCACGGGGTGCTATATAGGAATTGAGCGTATATATCTTCCGGCAGAGTATAAAAATACCGCCTTTGTCCAAAGCTACGGCAAATACGGCAAGAGCATATCTTTCTACGAGGAAAAGATTGCATTTGATAAAGCAGAACTGTATTTGCGTGAGGGTGATTACATGATCACCTCAATAACAAACGATAAAACTGTTGCAATAATAGGCGGCATAGTCTACAATTACGTTGAAAGCGCTGATGCGCTTGTGATAACCGAAGCGTGTATACAAAACCAACCGCCGAAAGAACTGTTGCCCGAGGTTTACGATAAACTGTATATACGCAAATCGAAGCCTATGTATTTTACAAGGTATATGAAAGAGCACGCAAAAACACATACCGAATATTCTAACTCTGTTGAAATAAGATACGGAAAAGACGGAGTGTGGGAGGTAAAGCGATGAACGAAGATATCTTAAAAGCCGATATAAAAAGTCAAGCCACGGGAAAATGCTACTTTCTTTGCGGCGAGGAAGAATATACAAAAGACTTTTACGTAAAGTCTTTTATTAAACGTGTTGACGCTTTGCCCATGCCCGAATTCAATCTTATACAGCTAAACGCCAAAGAATTCAGTCCCCACGCTTTATCTGCGGCGTTGGAAGAGCTGCCGTATATGTCCGAATACAAGCTTATAGTTATACAAGAGCTTGATTACACAAAATTATCGGAGGCTGTAGTAACAGAAACGGTGGCTGTGCTTGAAGATATCCCCGAATATGCCAACGTACTTTTTGTGGCAAAAAGCGGCGAGCTTACGGCAAAAATAATAGGCAAAAAAGAAAAGGCGCCTGTTTCGGCATTGCTTAACTTTGCGGAAAAACACGGCGTTATTGCAATTTTTGAAAAAGAAACCGGCGCAAAGCTGAGAAAATGGATACACAAGCATTTTGATGCTGCAAACACACCCATTGCAGACACCGTGCCTGAGACCATGATAAACGTTTGCGGTGAAGATATGTATACGCTGAAGGGAGAAGCGGGCAAGCTTATAGCTTACTGTAAGGGCAGAAGCGTTACCGACGCAGACGTTATAAACGTATGCTGCTCCAACAAAAGCTTTAGAGTATTTGACCTTACCAAAGCACTTACTGCGGGAAACAGCGGCAGAGTTCACGATATATATAATTTTTTAATAAAAAGCGGAGTATCTCCCCATATGCTTATTAATATGCTTTCCTCCTGCCTGACGGATATAACGGTTACAAAATCCGGCTTGGAGGATGGCAAAACCGTTACCGAGATTGCAAAAGCCCTTAAAACCTACGATTGGGCCATACGAAACTACGCACCTTTTGCAAGAAAGGTAAGCTATAAATATTTAGACTACGCAGCGGATAAATGCAATGAATGCGCCGTTGCACTTAAAAGCTATAAAAACGATCCTGCGTGCGAGGTTGAAATCTTTTTGTTGAGGCTTGCGGCGTATGAAAAGAATTAAGCTTAAATATCCGCTGTTTGTAGAAGGCAGCTACGATAAAAAAAGGGTGTGTGCCGTTGTTGAAAGCACTGTTATAACGGGCGGAGGCTTTGGTATATTTAACGCCGATGAAAAACTACAGCTTCTGCGCAAAATTACAGAAAACGGAAAGCTTATACTGCTTACCGACAGCGACAACGCCGGCAGGCTTATACGCAACAAGCTAAAGGGATATTTAACCGCCGAAAACGTGATTAATTTATACACCCCTGCCATAAAGGGCAAAGAAAAAAGAAAAAAGGCCCCTTCTAAAGAAGGAATCTTAGGCGTTGAGGCAATGACGGATAAGACCCTTACGGACCTGCTTTTACCCTATGCAATCGAAGCGGAAGAAGAGGCATTTTGCCCTATTGACGCAGCAGACCTATATAATGCCGGTCTTAGCGGCGGTGAAGGAAGCGCTTTAAAACGTGCAGCATTTTGCGAAGCTGCAGGTCTGCCGAAAAATCTTACGCCTAAAGCTCTTAAGGAAGCTGTAAACATTTTGGGCGGTGCCGAATTTTTTGCCAACACCTTGGAGAAATTATAATGAAAACTATATCTTTTTGCACACTTGGATGCAGAGTGAATCAATACGAGACCAGAGCGTTAACCGAGATGTTCGTTAACAACGGCTATACGGTTTTACCCTTTGGTGAAAAATGCGACGTTTGCATTGTTAACACCTGCGCCGTTACCGAAGAAAGCGAAAGAAAAAGTGCGCAAATGATACGCCGTGCGCAAAAGCTTTCGAGCGACGTGCGTGTTTGCGGCTGTTATACCCAGCGTTGCGGCGAATTTCCCGGAGTTAGCCGTTTAAAGGGTTGCTTTGACAAAGGCGCATTGCAGGATTTTGCAGCCGTTGATAAAACCGACCGTGGCTTTGAGCTTTTAAGCATAGGTAACGCCCCTTTAAGTCAGCTCAACGGTTTTTCAAAGGCAAGAGCTTTTGTAAAGATACAAGATGGGTGCAACGGAAAATGTACGTACTGTATCATACCGAAGCTGAGAGGGGGCATCCGTTCCCGCCCCTACGAGGATATCGTTGCAGAGGTGCAGCGACTTGCGGCGTTGGGATACAAGGAAATAGTTCTTACCGGTATAGAAACAGCTGCATACAATTATATGCCTCTGTGGAAGCTTATTGAGTCCGTGGCAAAAATTGAAGGCGTTGAAAGGATAAGGCTTGGTTCTTTAGACCCTAACATACTAAATGATGATTTTATAAACACGGCAAAGACCACGAAAAAGCTTATGCCCCATTTTCACCTTTCGTTACAGTCGGGCTGCACAGCCGTTCTGAAAGCTATGAAAAGACCTTATACTGCAGAAAAAGCCAAGGAAAGAATAAAGCTGCTGCAGAAGGAGATTCCCAATATTATGCTTTCTGCAGACATAATATGCTCTTTTCCCGGAGAAACCGAGGATAATTACAACGAAACCCTTGGTTATTTGAAGGAGCTTGGCTTTTTACACGTACACGCCTTTTCTTATTCCAAAAGGCCGGGTACGGAAGCGTCCGAGATGCCTTGTCAAATACCTGAACAGGAAAAGCGCAGACGCATTACCGATTTTATTACAGAATGCGACGCTATGAAGCAAAATCAGCTTAACAAGCAGCTTGGGCAAAACGCCTTGGTGCTGGTAGAAAAGCTTGAAGGCGGTGAGGCGGCAGGTCACACCGAAAACTTTTGCGAAGCCATTGTAAAAACAAACCGCCCCGTTGCTGTCGGTGACATTATAGAATGCCACGTGTCCGAAGCAAGGGACGGAAAACTGTATTGTATACAGCTTTAATTATATATCACTTTGTATACACCCTCGACGGAAGCGTCGGGGGTAAATTTTTCTTTTAAGCCATCACTTACATAAATTTCGCTTTCTGTTACGAAAATCGTTTCAGCCCCTACCTCCTTTGCCAAAGCCATGGATTTTTCAATCCCCATAACAAAAAAGGCGGTGGAAAGTCCATCGGCAAGGGCGCTGTCATCGGCAACGACGGTAACGGAAACCAGACCGTTATCGGCAGGCATACCGCTTGCAGGGTCGATAATATGGTGATAGATTTTACCGTCCTGCTCAAAATTGCGGAGATAAGAGCCGCTTGTGACAACGGCACACTCTTCAACTTTAAGAGTACCCAAAAGCTTTCCGTTGTTCTTAGGAGAGCTTATGCCTATATTCCAACGGGTACCGTCAGGTTTGACGCCTACGGTTAAAATATTGCCGCCCAAGGAAATTACTGCGCTTTCGGCACCACTTTCCTTGATGTAGCTTTTAAGCACTTCTGCAGCATATCCTTTTGCTATACCGCCAAGGTCAGCCATACCGCCGCCGCTGATGGAGATGCCATTTTCGGTAAAAGAAATATCGCTTTCCTTTACAAGCTTTAGGGCGGCAGAAAGCTCGTCCTTGTCAGGCACTTTATATTCGCCGGTGGTAAAGCCCCACAGCTTTACAATGGGATATACGCAGGGATCATAGGCGCCATCGGTCAACAAATTTATCTCATTAGCCAAGCCGCAAACAGTATAAAAATGGCCTTCATCCTTAACCGTATCCCCTTGATTAAGACGGTAAAGCTTACTTCCGCTTGCGGTTACAGAAAACTCTGCCTCTAAATTGTAAAGCAGCTCCAAACAGCCATCGGCAACTGCACTGCTGTCGCCGCCGTATACCGTTACGGTAACGTTGGTATCCATCGCCGTTCCGTAGGCTGTATATACCTCTGCCCCGCCCTCCGTACAGGAAGGCAGGGCAACAAGGACAAATGCCAATATTGTTATCAAAAACTTTCTCATGGAGTGATTATGCCTGCGTCCATACGCAAGATCATTGCAGCATCAAGGCTGTTTATCACACCGTCGCCGTTAGCGTCTGCCGCCGTCTGCTTAAGTACGCCCTCTATATCTATCATAAGTGCATCGTACTTAAGAACCTGCGCTGCATCAAGGCTGCTTGCTCTGCCGTCAAGATTTACGTCGCCCGCCATAACCACGGTAAGCTCGGAGCACATGGTTAAATCCATATTATAGCTACGTATCTTATCGCCGGTTGCCAAAGCGGTGTTACGGATAAGCTCGCCCTTCTTGTTAACAGCTTCGATCTTGGGGCCGCTTATATTATCCATTACGTTATAAACGGTAGAACCGGCAATAACGCCGCACAAATAATTGCCTTCAACAATAGAATAGCCCTTGCCCGTAGCATGGATAGTGTTATCCTGGGGAGGTATTTCCTCTATTTCTGCAGTGCCGTTGGAATAAGCCTGGGCTTCTTCCAAAGTTTTTGCCAAGGCAATATACTCTATATCCATAAACTCGCCTGCGACGGCGTTACCTGCAAAATAGTCAATTCTTAAACCGTAAATATCGTTCTTCCAATAATCTATTTGGGTTAAATCCACAATGGCGGTATTCCATTGTCCAGCCGGTCCTAAATCAAACTTAAGAGATTTGCCGCCGGTTGCACCGCTTACATCGCCTGCGCACAGGAAAAATTCGCAGCGAGGCGTGGTAATAGTATCGGAGGTCCTGTACTTCATGACCACGTATTTATATTCGTTTGCGCTTACGGTTTCAAGACCACCGGTCATACTGTAGTAAATATAAGGGTCATTGGTATCGTGGGGAACGGTAAGTCTTACGTACCCTTCTTCGTTAAAGGCGGCATCGGTTGCGTTTCTGTAACCTGCGTTAAGCACGTCAAAGGCACCTTCGCTGTCAAATGCAAGATAATCAGCGTTGTAGCGCAAGGGAAGCTTTATTTTAAAATCAGCCTGAGGAGCTCTCTCCTCGGTAGTGGTTACAAGGGCAAGACCATTTATAACGGCACGGGCAGCATTGCCTGCATCGCTGGGACGGTTTACAAGCTTATCTTGAACAACCATAGTGGAAGAACCGCCGCCATCCAGATTCATACAGCAGTTTACGCCCATTTCAACGAGGATTTCTGCCTGCCTGGTTATTTGCAAGCCCTGGCTCCATACATAGTTTCTGCCATCGTTTTGGAAAAAGAACATGGTGCCGTCGTTCTTATAGCCAACTATAGTTGCGGGATAATGGGTATTATCAAAAATACCCGTAGGTGCGCCGTCAAGAACGGAGGGAATATGACCGCCTATTATAAGCTTGGCATCTGCCCAGTTGTTATTTCTGCCGGAAGCATCGCTTACGGAAACGTCTATTTCAACCTTATCGCCTATAACGTAATCCTTAACGCTGTCTATTGCGGTACCTCTTGCAGTAAGAACTACCGTGTCTTGGGACAGAGCGGGTTTTTCGGCGCTGTTAGAAGGATAAATCGCAGAAACGGTACCTTTAACGGTCTTGTTAAACCTAAATTCTCCTTCTATGTCGGACAATACAATCTCATAGGCGTCTGCAAGCGCGTAATTCTGTTCCAAATCGCCGGTGTATATAACCAAAGAGTCGTGGGCAGGCAAACGGTTAAGTGCCAAGGTGGTGGTAGACAAGCTCTTGGTTACGTTTTTAACGTCAAAGGATACGATAGGCTGGCCTATCATGGGAACGTAATCGTTTGTTATGCCAAAGCCCCAGAAGTATCCAAAGCCTTCGCCGTTGGTGGTATAAGTAGTTTCGTTAAGGGTCTGGGAGGAACAGAACAAAACACCGTCGTTCATAAGTACGCCGCGGGGTACGGTAAGAACCTTGGTGGTAACGTTCTTATTACTGTGGTTTTCGGTCATCCACAGGTCGCCGTTAACTGCGGCAAGAACCTGACTGCCCTGATTGTAGGCTTCATAAAAAGCAGAATAAGTAGTAATGGTTTGTTTAGCGGCTATACTGTCTCTTTTAAGTATCTGAAGATCCAGACTTTGGTCTGCCAAATCAAACTCTACAATGTTAAACTTTTGTACTTTGTAGTCACTTTCTTTGGGAATGCCCGCCTTGGTGAAAAATACACCGTCGTATATCTCAACGGTACTGCCGTCATCCTCTTCGGTAAATATCGGCAATGCTGCTGCAGATAACGTTGCGGAAAGCAATAACGCCATTGTCAAAGCTAACGTTAAAATTCTCTTCATGATAAACCCTTTCTTTCGCTTTTTTTATTTTGTTTTTACTCTTATCCCTTTTAGACGCATAAAGTGATTGCTTAAGGTAACGTTGCCGCCACCTTCAATATCAAAATTGTGGTTGTATCCGTAGGTGTCGGTATACACCGCATCAACGCTTTTGCCGTCCGAAAAAGTTATTACAACCCTTTGCCCCTGCTCCATCGGGGTGTCGCCTACTAAATATTTCAAGGTGTTCCCTCCTTAACGGTAGCCTCAAAAACTGCGTCGGTAAGCAGCTTGTCTCCATCGGCGGCGGTAGTTGCCAGCATATCGCAACGCTCGTTATAAGCGTGGCCGGCATGCCCCTTTACCCATACGAGCTCTACCTTATGCCTTTGCAAAAGGTCCAGAAGCTTTTCCCATAAGTCGCTGTTAAGGGCGGGTTGTTTATCTGCCTTACGCCAGCCACGTTTGCGCCATCCTTCCGCCCAGCCAAGGGTAACGGCGTCCACCAAATACTTAGAGTCGCTGTACAGGGTAACCCGGCAGGGCTCTTTTAAAGCACCAAGCCCCTCTATTGCCGCCATAAGCTCCATACGGTTATTGGTAGTAAGCCTATAGCCTGCCGACAGCTCTTTCTCCTTACCGTTGTACTCAAGCACCGTTCCGTAACCGCCGTTGCCGGGATTACCTCTGCAGGCGCCGTCCGTATATATATTTACACGCTTCATTCAAGTTCCTTCTTCATACGGCGTATATCCTTACCGCAAAACGGCAACACTGTAAAATCACCGCTTAGGCGTGAATATATACGCTCTTTATAATTAGCCTCAATCTCCTTTAAGCTGAGATTTGTGGTGACTATTGTAGACAAGCCGTTTATTATTCGGTAATTGAGAAGGTTAAACAAAACGGAGATACTGTACTGCGTACTGAATTCGGTACCCAAATCATCAATAATCAAAAGGGTACAACTATAGTATTTGTCAGTATCAACCCTTCCCTCTCTGCCGAATCGCTCCGCCTCGAAGGTGTTTACCACGTTGGAAGCGGTTTCGTAAACAACGGAGTAGCCCTTGTGTATAACCTCTTTACCGATTGCGGATGCAAGGTGAGTTTTTCCCCTGCCTGCGCCGCCCACCATAAGCAGGCTTTCCGTTCCCGGCGAAAAATACTTGGCGTAGTTTTTGCAGTAATTTACCACAAACTCCATTCGCTCTCTTACGGAATCGCCGCTACCTACCGTGCCGGTATAATAGCTCATATCCAAAGTATCAAAGGTCTGATTATCCAAAGCCTTCCCTAACCCTGAGTTATAATAAGCACGCTTTACGATGGCGTCGCGGACACAGTTGCACATTTTAGTCTCTACGTAACCCGTATCGTTACAAATCCTACAGCTAAAGGCAGGCATATCGTAATCCTCGGGATAACCGCTTGCAACAAGCAAAGCCTGCTTTTTTGCGATCAGCTCTTCATGCTCACGGTGCAACGCCTCTATTTTTGCGTTATAATCTTTGCCGCCCTGCATTCCCAGCGCAAGAAGCCTTGGACCGGTTGAGGCGATTGCTTTGTTAATATCTGCAAGCTCGGGTATTTCTTTTTCTAAAGCACGCTCTCTTACTCTTGCTTCTTCAATGGCGCGCATTCTTTTATTTTCAAGCTCGGCAAACGCCGTCAGTCTATCCTCATAAGACATAAATTCACCTCAAAAAGCAACGTTAAGTATTAGCCTCTTGCTTCTCTTCTGTTTCTTGCTTCATAAATCCCTTTTTACGTGCGGCGCTGAAGAACTTTTCCATATCCTCATCACCGTTTTCGGCGGTTTTTGCCTCGGCATGCTTTTTATCCAGCTTTTCCGCATCGTCAAGGGTGCGCACGCCTTTAGCATACCATTGCTCGATGATTTTTGACATATAGGGCAGCTTAAGCTCACCGATGCGGTCTATGGTTATTTCGTAGGCACGCTTTACAACGTCAAAGCTGTACTTCATTTCACCAAACCAACGCTCTGTATAACTGCGTTCTTTAGCCGTAAGCTCACGGTTGCCTATGCCGCAAAGCTTACGGAAGCGTGCAGCCTTGGTATTTACCGTCCGTTTGGATTTAACGTATCCCTCAAGCTCGTCATAAGAGGTAATTCCGTCTGCCTGTATGGCTAACGCAGTGTTAAAAATATACGACATATTTCGTTTTTCGGTGGAAACACAATACTCAACAACGCCGCAAATCATCTCGGCGCTCATGCCGTGATAGTCATAAAGAGCATACAGCGTATTAAGGTCGTTTCGGTTAAGCTGCTTGCCCAATATATCGCAGGTAAAATTTGTAACTGCTTTAAATCCATCGTCGCTGTCGATGGCGTCTGCAAGATCCTCGCTGTCATAGTTGGACGATATATTTTTGGCAGGCTTTTTAATTTTATCTTCGCTTGGGCATAATAAGCCTTCCTCGATAAGCTTGGCTACGGCACCGTCAGCCTCGGCGTGATCTATGCTAAGCTTTGAAGCAAGGCGTGCGGGGTCGGCAACGCCCTCCTGCGCGATATAAAGCAAAACCTTAAGCTCTGCCTCGTTATAGCTTTTTAATTTGTCAAGCCCAATTTTTGCCATTATAAAGCAATCGTTTACAGCAGCAGAAAGCCGCAAAGTCTTTTTGGCGGTCATAAGCTTCATCCTTATTTTACGGTAATAACACCGAAAACTTCCGTTAGTTTTTTTATTTCTTCTTCTGTAAGCTTCGATTCCGGATCAAGAACGGCACGCCCGGAATATAAGCGCAAAGCGGCTGATACGGCGTCGTAGTCAGCACCGTCGATAACCAAGGGCAGGCCATACAACGGCGTTTCGTCAATTATCTCCGCCACATTGATATCGGGCACGTATATTCTAAAGCAGCTTGCTTCGTCCGGCTCAGGTAAATTGAAAAGCAAGCAATCGTCACATTCTACCTTTTCGGGCAATACAAGAGCTGATACGTCAAACAGCTCTCTGCCGTCGGTGGCAAATTCACCGTCAACGGGAACGGGCAAAGAAACAGAAGGTCTGTTTTTGCCGAGCGCAGCTATGTGGGCGGGTGTTGTACCACAGCAACCGCCTATATATGAAGCACCTGCCTCTGCAAGTTCACTGCAAAATTCGGCAAACGCTTCCGGGGTCTGCGTGTAGGTCACTCTGCCGCCTTCTACAGTAGGAAGCCCGGCATTTGGCTTAGCAATTATAGGCACCTTGGCGTACTTTGCCATTCTCTTTACAGATTCCAACACAGCAACGCCGCCGTCAGAGCAATTTATGCCCACAGCCGCAACACCTTTAGATTGCAAAGCAACGAGGCAAGCCTCTATACTCTCGCCGGAAAGAGTACGGCAAGAGCTTTCAACGGTAAAAGTAACAAATACGGGCTTGTACGACACACGACGCACACCGTAATACGCAGCAGTTACCTCTTTTAGCGAGATTGAGGTTTCTATAACAAACGCCTCGGCACCGCTTTCCGCAAGGATACGTGCCTGCTCTTCATATACAGCGGTAACACTGTCAAAGCCGCAATTTCCGTAGGGTTTAAGCATAAGTCCCGTTGGTGACATATCGCCGCATACAAGGACGTTTTTGCCTTCACACACACTTTTTGTTATATCATAAAGCGATGCGTTTATTTCAACACCAAAATCTCCGTGTCTGCCCAATGCGGCAGAATTACCGCCAAAGGTAGGAGCATACAAAATATCTGACCCCGCTTCAACATATTTGCTTTGCAAAGCCTTTACGATATCGGGGTTTTCAAGTATCCATTTTTCTGTTGACACGCCCTTAGGCATACCTGCGGCGATAAGGTTGGTACCCATAGCGCCATCCAACAATTTAATTTTCATAATTCTTCCGCCTTAACTTGCACTGTCGGCAGGGCAAACAGAAACACACATACTGTTTTTTTCTGCCAAATCGCCCATTATCTCTATAGTGTAATCGATCTCAAGCTTACCGCCCAAGGAACACAAATTACTGTTTAAGCTTTGGGTATTTACCCTAAGATTCATATGGCGATAGCCGTTGTGCCAAAAGCAATCACAGCTGTTACCGGGGCGAAAAATAAGATTTGTACGGTATTCTCCCTGCTTACTTATAAGCGCAACGCCGTCCTGCAATATTACAGAGGTGCTTTCAACCTCGCCGTCATCAAAGACCTCGTCATAGTCTACGGTTACGCCCTTATCGTCAATTTCCATGTATCCGTAATAGTTGGCGCTGGTTTCCCTCGGCTCGGGAATATCGCCAACCACCCGCATATCGTGGTAATTAAGTTTTTTATTTGTAACCGTTATTTCAACCGGTAATCTCATATACTCAATAACTCTCTATATCTACACAATTTACGTCGCCGTTAAAGCTGCGACCCATAAACACACCTGCCAGATGCGCAAAGCTTTCCGGCGCATCGCTTACGAAAAACTCGGGCGCACCCTCTGCAACTGCATCATCCTCCAACAGCTTAGAGGCGGCAACTACCGCTTCTCTGCCGGAGTTTATCAGCACGCTGTTTGAAAGCACACTTCCTATAACTCCGCTTAAATGAGGGTAATGGGTACAGCCCAAGATAACAGAATCTGCCCCGAAAGAAACTGCGGGGTCAAGATACTCCTTTGCGAACAAAAGCGCCGCTTCGCCACCCGTATATCCGTTTTCAACCAACGGAACAAACATGGGGCAAGGCACGGAAAGTACCTTTACAGAGGGGTCGATTCTATGTATGGCGCTCTCGTAGGCACCGCTTTTTACAGTGGCAGAGGTACCAAGCACAATTACCCTTCCGTTGCCCGCCATGGCAACCTCAGCCGCTTTTTGTGCGGCAGGCTCAACCACGCCCACTATGGGCACTTGAAAACGGCTTTTTAAAGAATCTATGGCGTTGGCGCTTACCGTACCGCAGGCAACGATTATAAGCGAGGCGCCTTTATCTATCAAAAAGCCCGTGTCCTGATATGCGTAACGGCAAATGGTATCTGCCGATTTTGTACCGTAGGGAACCCTTGCCGTATCGCCGAAATATATGTATTTCTTATTTTTAAACAGCTTTTCAAACTCGGCAGCGGCGGTAAGCCCGCCAAGGCCTGAATCAAAAATGCCAACAGTTGTACCCATGCTGAACACTCCAAAGGTTAATTGAGGAGATTTTCTATCTCCGCACGTGTGGGAACAGAGGCAAAACCACCCACTTTAGATGCCGCCAGCGCAGAAGCCGCCAAAGCGTACTTTGCCGCCTTGTCTATCTCGTAATCCTTAACGAAATTACCGCAGAAAGCACCCACAAAGCATTGATACTCTGCCGTTATATCAACAGCCTGCAAGGAGGGTGCCATCAACAGCTCGCAATATTTGCCGTCGTATATGTATGCGCCCTTTCTGCCAAGCTTAAGGACTGCAAATCTAAGGGGCATTTTATCAAAAAGCGATATACATACACGCAAATAATTCTCGGTTGAATCCGGCTTTATACCTGTTAAAACCTCTGCCTCTTTATCGCCCATTATTATTATATTATCACCAACCAAAGATGACAGCCTTACGTTTTCATAAGCGCCTTTTGCATCCAAAATAAAAGGTGTTCCGCTGTCACGGCATAAAGAGGCTGTATAATTAAGAACCTCCATATCCGTTTCAAGACTTGCGGTAACAAGTACGGGGTCACAGTTAAAAGCCGATTCTACGTTGGGGCAGCTAAGCTTTTGAGAAGCACCTTTAAAATTCACTCTGCCACCCAAGCCGTACTCCTCAAGTAAAAAAACAGACAGCCCCGTTTGATTTACGGGATCCTTTACAACGTAGTTTGTATTGACGCCGTCATCCCTCAAATATCTGATAAGTCTGTCGCCTTGCTCATCCTCTCCCACACGGGTAAGCAGGCAAGACTCAACCTCTGAGCGTGCAACAGCAACAGCTGTATACGCACCGTTGCCGCCGGGGGTAAAAGAATATCTGTCCCTGGAGTGGACAATGCGACCACCGTTAGGTGCGTAAGGGACGTTAAGCAAAACATCCATCGTTGCGGGACCTATTGTGAGAACGCTGTTCCTCATAAAAAACACCTCCACGTTTACGGCAATCAAGCACGGTGATATCTATAATTGCACTTATGATTAACTATACTACAAAAGAGCGTTTTTGTCAATACGTTGCCTTAGTTGCCATGGACAAATTAACAAAAATGCACACCACAAGCCAACAGCTTTGCAGGGTGTGCATTTGCAGTAATATTAATTGTTTTGTAAATATTCCTTTAGTCTTTCCCGCGACCTTGCTTCAAAGCTTAGAATAACCTTAATAAACTCCTCGGGAAGGTAAGAGTTAATTTTAGCGATCAGTTCTTGGGAAGCGCTTGCATAGTAATACACCCAGGCAATAGAGCTTGTTATTGCCGCCACCGTGTCCGTATCGCCACCGATTGAAACGGCGTTGCGAACGGCATCCTCAAAATTTGTCGATTCTATAAACGCCGTAATCGCCTGCGGCACCGTAGCTTGGCAGGTTTCATTAAATCTGTAGTTAAGGCGTATCTCGTCAATGGTTTCGTTCAAGGGATAAAAATTGCCTTCAACGTATTCTTTTATCTCTTCCTTACAAGCCCCGCTTTTAGCCATAAATATAGCGGCAGCAACGGCTTTTGCGCCCTTTACACCCTCAGGGTGGTTGTGGGTTACGGATGCAGAAATTTCTGCAAGGCTTAACGCTTCTTCAAGGGTAACGGCGTATATGCCGCAGGGAGAAACCCGCATTGCCGAGCCATTGCCAAAGCTGTTGTACGGCTTTGGATCGTTGCTGCAAAGCCAACCTGCAAATTTGCCGCCGTAACCGCCCTGAGGATACGGATACTTTTTGCCGTATGCCTGCATTTGGGCTACCAGTGCCTTAGAAAACGTCTCCTTATCACCGTTGGAGCTAAGCAAAGCGTCGGCAACGGCAATTGTCATAATCGTATCGTCGGTATAACTGCAGCCTTCAGAAAAAAGCGGAAAGTCTTTACTTTTGATATTGCAAAACTCGTATTTAGAACCTATAGTGTCGCCTATGGCGGCGCCGTAAAGCATTGAATTATTTATCACGGTTATCCTTCCCCATCGTGTTACTGGTATTAGGTAAGCTAATAATAGAAAAATGGTACGCATACCTAAAAGGTTGCGTACCATTTTGGTCTGAGTGGCGGGACTTGAACCCACGGCCTCTACCACCCCAAGGTAGCGCGCTACCAAACTGCGCCACACCCAGATACCGCAGTCGACCGACCGCGGGAGCTATTATATCACCATTTTTGGGATTTGTCAATACTTAATTTTGACTTTTTAAAACTTTTTTAATTTAAGTCCATTCCGCTACCCATGGGGTACACGATATCCGTGATATCAAACTTGCCGTTGGCATCCATCTTGGGTATATCTATAGTCAATCTGCCCTTTGCTGCAGCCTTCCCCAAAACAACCTCAAATGCGGCGGGTATATTAGCGCCGTAAGCGAGAGTGCTGTTAATATCCGCAACAACCGCACCGGGTACGGGCTTTGCACAGTAGCAAAGCACAAGACCGTCGGCATCCTTGTAGATACCGGCATCATAAGGCATAAAGGAGCTTACAACAACTACCTTTTTGCCTACGGACTTTGCATAGTCACAAAGCTGTCTGGGAAAGCTTACGTACCAATTATCGTGTGCCATATTGGTTTCTGTTTCGGTCTCGATAATTATATTATCGCAACTGTCAACAAGTGCCTTGGCTTCATCGTCAATAGCCTTCTTGTTAGAGTAAATATATGCGCTGTAATCAACCTCAGCAAGCTTGTTTTCGCTGTAAAGTCTGTTAAGAGCAAGCTTAAATGCATTAACCTTGTTTGCATAAGCGGCAAAAACAGCAGTCTTTTTACCTTCGGTGCTTACGGGCAGCACACCGTTGTTATTAAGCACGGTAACGCCCTCGGTGCAAAGAAGGCGCTCTGCAGCACGATTAGCCTCGCAGCCGACCTCTTTAAGAGCGGCGGCAACCTTCTCTTCTACGTCAGTTTTAGGTGCGTCGAAGAGGCCAAGAGCTTTCTTAAGGTTAAGAATACGCAATACGGATTCGTCAATACGGGTCATGGGGATTCTGCCGTCTTCAACAGCGTTAACTATATTGTCTATAAGGGCGCCAAGCTTTGCATCATCCTTAAGAGAACGCAAGCTTGTACACATAAGAAGTATATCAACGCCGGCATTGATGGCAAGGATATTAGCCTGCTCTGATCCGATATGACTGGAAACAGCCTGCATCTGCATAGAGTCGGTTATAAGCACGCCCTTAAAGCCAAGCTCGGTACGAAGAATATCCGTAAGGAATACCTTGGAAAGGGTTGCGGGAAGGGTCATTTCCTTCTTATCCTGCTTGGATATAACGGATGCTTTTTCGATATTGGGGAACTGGATATGACCGCTCATTATCATCATGCAATCGTTTTTGATTGCATCGGCAAAAGGAACTATCTCAAAATTCATAAGTTCCTCATAAGTGGAATATATAGCGGGAAGACCTGTATGGGAGTCAACGTTTGTGTTACCGTGGCCGGGAAAATGCTTTGCCGTTGCGGCAACGCCTGCAGCCTGCAAGCCTTTTGCCATGGCTGTACCGTATTTTGCGGTAAGGTGAGGGTCGGAAGAATATGAACGCACGTTAATAACGGGATTGTTGGGGTTGTTATTTATATCAACGGAGGGGGCAAAATCCACGTTAATGCCAACCGCAGCAAGCTCTTTACCGGTTATAAGACCTGCGGTATATGCATTTTCTTCGCTGCCGGAAGCGGCAAGCGCCATATTACCGGGAAGAGAGCAACCGTGGCTCATTCTGACAACTCTGCCACCTTCTTGGTCAACACCGATAAGCATGGGGATATCATTTTCTACAGAATCCTGAAAAGCCGCATTAAGGCGTGTAACCTGTTCAACGTTTTCAAAGTTTTCGGCAAAAAGTATTACGTTGCCAAGCTTGTGCTTTCTGATCATGCCCTTAACTTCATCAGACATAACGTAATAGTTGGATTGCTTATCCTCATCACTGTTTTGCCACTTTCTGAAGTCAAACATAAGCATCTGACCTATCTTTTCTCTAAGGCTGAGTTTTGCAAGTAATTTTTCCACAGACGGTACCTCCGATAAAATACATATATTTTCCTATGTTATACCTAAGTTTAGCATGCCAAGCACCAAAAGTCAAGGCAAATAAACCCATATTGACTTTAAAGCACGGTTTCCATTACTATTTTTTGTTCTTTAAAGCCCATTGCTTTATAGAACTCTATAGCAGAGCCGTTAAGGCACCAAACGTTTAACGTTACGTTATAGCAGCCATTTTCTTCAGCAAGCTTTGTTACTGCTTTGCAAAGCTTGCTGCCTATATGCTTTCCTCTGCTGTTTTCGTCAACACAGATATCGTCGATATACATGCTTTTGTTATTAACAAGTACGCCGTTATCACCGGTATATTTGTAAACGCAAAAGGCGTGGCCTAAAACCTTACCGTTTTCAACGGCAACAAGTATTGGCGTTGCAGCATCGGCAATAAGCCCCGAAAGTTCTTCTTTTGTATACTTTGCGCATCCACCTTTAAATATGTCCGGTCTGCCCTTGTGGTGAATTTCGGCAACCTGGTAAAGCAAGCTCATTATTCCGTCAATATCTCTGTTTTCTGCCCTTCTGATTTCCATAATATACCTCCATAACGTCTACGCAAAAAAACAAAGCCCCCAACTCATAAGTCGGGGGCTTTTGTGGTGATCCATCGGAGAATCGAACTCCGGACACCATGATTAAAAGTCATGTGCTCTACCGGCTGAGCTAATGGATCATTTTTTGTGTGGCTCTCAAAGCCGCCCAAAAAGAATACCACATAAAAAGGCTTTTGTCAATAGTTTTTTTAAAAAAGTGCTTTAATAAAACCTAAAATTTGCAATAACCTTGCCAAGGATGGTCAAATCATCGGAATAAATGGGTTGCATATTGCTGTTTGCAGGTTGCAGTCTTACCCTGCCCTCTTCTCGGAAAAAGTATTTTACCGTTGCGCTATCCTCAATAAGGGCAAGGACGATTTCGCCATCCTCAGCGTAACGGCGGCTTTCTACGATAACTATATCACCGTTGAGTATGCCTGCCTCTATCATGCTGTCGCCCACCACTCGCAAAGCAAATAATTGAGAAGAGCTTGACATAGAAGACGGGTAATCCACATAGCCCTCATAATTTTCAACTGCCAGAATGGGAAGCCCGGCTCTGACTTGCCCTATAAGAGGCACACGCACGGTATGAGATTCTTCCTCATCCGTAGTTCCGCTTACAGTCATTGCCCTGCTTTTTCCGTCGACGCGGTTGATATAGCCCTTTTCCTCCAAGCGCTTTACGTAACTGTGCACCGTAGAGGTGGACTTTATGCCGACAGCAGAACAAATATCACGCACGGAAGGAGCATAGCCGTGATGACGGATAGTGCTTCTTATATACTTAAACACCGCTTTTTCTTTGTCGGTTAGTTTAAATCCGTTATCTGACATTATCAAGCACCTCCCTCGTATGCTATATCAAACAGCTCTGCCGCACGTTTAATATTACCCTCAAGATACAAGCGACCGAACAGACACTCCAACCCGGTGGCACGGCGATAATCTATGGCAGAGGCACTTCTGGGAACGTGTACGCCCTTTGCGTTTCTGCCGTATTTGAAAACTGCCGTTTCTTCCTCGGTCAGGTGGGGCAAAAGCTTTTCAACAGCGGCACTTTGGCTGACCGCAGTAACGTAATTCTTAATCTCAACGTTAAGCTCGCTAACCTTGCGGTCGCCATCGCCTATTATTTTTTTGCGAGCCAAAAGCTCTATTACCGCATCGCCCATATAAGCCAATATCAAGGCGTTGCACTTATTGAAATCTACGCTCTTTTCCATTTGGGACCTTGAGGAGTATCCTCGATTATTATACCGCGTTCTGCAAGAAGACTGCGTATTTCATCCGCACGCTGATAATTCTTAGCTTTCTTAGCAGCAGTTCTTTCGGCAACAAGCGCCTCTATCTCTTCTTCGTCACCGCTTGCAACGACCTTAACCTCCAGCCCGAAAAGAACCAGTAAAGCATGGTATTTTTCATAAGCAGCTTCCATAAAGTTTTTGCTTGCTTTGGCGTCGGTAAGTGCGGTATTGATAAGCTTAGCTATCTCAAACACGCAGCTTATTGCATCTGCAGTGTTGAAGTCGTCATCCATTGCCGCCTTCATTTCTTCGGTTTTGCCGTCTATTGCGGAAAGAACAGCCTGCTCGTTTTCGGTAAGGCCGGTGCTCTCTGCGCTCTTCATTCTGAAGGTAAGGTTTTCTTCACAGTTTTGAAGTCTTTCCAGGGAACCCTTTGCCTGCTCCAAAATGTCGGCGGAATAGTTAACGGGGCTGCGATAATGAGGGGAAAGCAAGAAGTAACGAATTACCTGATAGTCATATTTTTCGGCAACGTCACGCACGGTAAAGAAATTGCCCAAGGATTTAGACATTTTTTTGTTGTCAACATTTATATAGCCGTTATGCATCCAAATCTTTGCAAGGCATTTGCCGGTGGCGCACTCGGTTTGTGCAACCTCGTTTTCATGGTGCGGGAAGGCAAGGTCCTGACCGCCGCCGTGAATATCTATCTCGGTGCCGAGGAACTTATAAACCATTGCAGAGCACTCAATATGCCAGCCGGGTCTGCCCATGCCCCAAGGAGAGCTCCATGCAATTTCGGTTTCCTCTTTCTGTGCCTTCCACAAAGCAAAGTCGTAGCTGTTCTTTTTATCCTCGTTAATTTCTATACGAGCGCCCGCCTCCTGCTGTTCCATATCTCTGTGGGAAAGCTTACCGTAAGACTTAAAGCTTTCGGTATCAAAATAAACGTCACCGCCTCTTACGTAAGCGTGGCCGTTTTCTACAAGCTTTTCCACCATTGCAATTATCTCGCCAACGGTTTCGGTTGCTCTGGGATGTACCGTTGCGGGCTTAATACCCAGCCCTTCAGCATCCTTAAAGTATTCCTTAATGTACTTCTCGGCGATTTCGGGAACGGTGCTGTTTTCTTCTGCGGCACGTTTTATAAGCTTATCATCAACGTCAGTAAAATTCTGTACGAAAACAACCTTGTAGCCTCTGTACTCCAAATAACGGCGAAGCATATCAAAAACTACAAATACCCTTGCGTTGCCTATATGAAAGTAATTGTATACGGTAGGTCCGCATACGTACATACGAACGGTATTATCCTTTACTTCCAGTTCGTCTTTTTGCCTTGTCAGTGTGTTATAAAGTTTCATAAACTAATATTCTCCGTAAATTATTCTTCTTCGTTCTCTTCATTAAGAAGGTCAATATGTTTCTTATACATCATAATGCTGTAGAGGCCGGAATATATGCTTAAAGTTACGGCGGCTATAGTAACGATTAAGCTGAGGATTCTGAAATCATAAAAAATTCTGTGATTATAAAGTATCGGCTCAAGCACAACTATTATTATCCAAAGCATCTGCGCAGCGTTGCTAAAGCTGAAAAGGATAGCCTTAAATCTGTCGCTGCCCTTAACCAAGCCCTTCATATCCAAAGCGGAATCCATAAGGCTTATGCCCATTACGGCAAGCTCTCTCAACACAACGGCGGCAGCCGCCCAGAAGAAAAAGTGCTTATAAAAGCCGTCGGGCAGGATATAATCGGAAAAGCAAACGGAAAGCAATGCACCGAAAACTACCAGCTTATCGGCAACCATATCCAAAAAGCGCCAATAGCCCGTATCCTCTGCCCTATGGGGCATAATCTTTTTATCCAAATAGTACGTTGCCACAGCCATTATAAAAAACGACGTTGCGATTATTCGTGGCCAGGTATATTTGGCATCATTACTAAGCCCGAAATCATACACCATAAACAGCATAAACATGGGTATCATAAGCAGGCGCACAAGTGTTAATTTTGCCGGTTTTTGTATTTTCATAAGGGCGTCACCTTTTACTTCTTAAGCGCTTTACCGCAAAGGTCGTAATCCAAAACCTCGGTTATTTCCACTTCAACCATCTCACCGTCACGCAGGCGGCGGGGAGCGGAGAAATATACCTTGCCGTCTATATCGGGGGCATCGGATTGAGGTCTGCCGTAATAGATCTCCGCTGCAGGGTCATAGCCCTCACAAAGCACCTCAAGAACCTTACCAACGGCAAGCTCGTTAAGCTCTTTATGTATTCTGCGCTGCTCTCTCATAAGCAAGTCATAACGCTTGCGCTTAAGCTTTTCGGGTATTTGGTCGGGCAGGTCGTAAGCGGGTGTGTTCTCTTCCCTTGAGTATTCAAACACACCAAGTCTTTCAAACTTTATCTCCTTAATAAAGGCTTTAAGCTTTTCAAAATCCTGCTCGGTTTCACCGGGGAAGCCCGTTATAAAAGTCGTGCGGATAGTAATACCGGGAACCTTATCCCTCAGTTTGCTTATGGTTTCTCTTATGCTCGCTTCGGTATCTCTGCGGTTCATTCTTTTCAAAACTGAATCAGAGATATGCTGAAGAGGCAGGTCGATATACTTTACAACCTTGGGGTTATTTGCTATTTCTTCAATAACGGCATCCGTAAGTCTGTCAGCATAGCAATACATAAGGCGTATCCACTTAATGCCTTCTACCTCGGACAAAGCCTGAAGCAGGCTATCCAGACAATAGGTGCCGTAGATATCTTCACCGTACCTGGTAGTATCCTGGGCTACAAGGCATATTTCTTTTGCGCCCAGCGCCACAAGGTCCTTGGCTTCGGCAACGATATCCTCTATACTTCTGCTTCTGAACTTACCCCTTATATCGGGAATAACGCAGTAAGTACAGCGATTATCGCACCCCTCGGCAATTTTAAGATACGCAAAATATTCAGGCGTAGTAATAACGCGTTCACTGTGGAAGGGGGCAGTATTTACGTCATCAAAACAAGTATAGCGCTCACCGTTATAAGCCGCACGCACAGCCTCGCCTATGTGAGATATGGAACCGGTACCTATTACACAATCCACCTCGGGCATTCTTTCAAGCACCTCATCCTTATATCTTTGTGCAAGACAGCCGGTAACGACAATGCCCTTAAGGGTGTGGTTTTCTTTAAGCCACGCCACGTCAAGAATATTATCGATAGCCTCCTGCTTTGCGCTTTCTATAAAAGCACAGGTGTTAATAATTATAACGTCGGCATCTACGTCCTCAGGCACTATTTCAAACCCTTCCTCTGCCAACATATAAAGCATATTTTCTGTATCCAGCAAATTTTTAGGACAGCCCAACGATACAAATCCTACTTTGATCGCCATTTTCATTCCCCCTTAAAAACGGAAATTGCATTATTAATTTCATCGTATCCGTAGCCGCGTGCGGAAAGATACGCAACTGCCTTGGCCCTGCCTTGACGGTCTTCCGGCTGAAGGTGCGGAAACTTTTTCCGCAAAACTTCCAAAATTACCTCCTCCGGTGTATCCTCCAAAGCCTCTACGGCTATTTCTATCGTATCACGCTCAAACCCTTTGGCGTAAAGCTCTTTTTTTATTCTCAAGATGCCGTAACCCTTGCTTCTTTGTAAAGCAACCGCATACTCTTCACAAAGGGCGGCATCGTCAAGATATCCCTTTTTTTCAAGAAGTACCAACGCCTTTTCCGTTGCTGTTTCAGAAAAACCCGCACGTCTTAGCTTTTGCCCCAGGGCACGCTTTGGGTGTGCTTTATACGACAGATAAACAAACGCCTTTTTTATACAGCTTAGTTTTTCGGCGGCTTCACACAGAAGCTCAACCCCATCGTCGCCGACCTCTTCGCCGTCAACAATGCCAATGCTTTCAAAATCGGCAATAGTTATTCGATACTTTTGCCCAAGGGCTTCAACCAGCGCCTCGCCTTCTTTGGGATAGAGCTTTACGGCAAATCTGTCCGTCACTGCTCGTCACCGAAGAAATCGTCGTCTTCAACGTCGTCGGAAACGTCATTACCTTGGGCGCAAACCTCACGTATTTTTGCCTCCAACTCGGCAGCAAGGGCTTTATCCTCGGTTATAAGGTCTCTTACCTTGTCCTTGCCCTGACCAAGGCGCTCGCCGTTATAAGAAAGCCAAGAGCCGCTTTTATCTATTACGCCAAGCTTAATGCCAAGCTCTATAATCTCGCTTTCCTTAGAGATGCCTTTGCCGTAAAGAATATCAAACTCTGCAGTTTTAAAAGGCGGCGCAACTTTATTCTTTACAACCTTACACTTAGTGTGGTTGCCTATAATTTCCGTACCGGACTTTAACTGTTCTGCCTTGCGGATATCGATACGAACAGAAGCGTAAAACTTAAGCGCAGTACCGCCTGTTGTGGTTTCGGGGTTGCCGTAGAACACACCGATCTTAAGACGAAGCTGGTTTATGAATATAACGATACAATTTGATTTTGCAACTGCGCCGGAAAGCTTACGCAAAGCCTGGGACATCAGTCTTGCTTGCACGCCCACGTTGGCAGAACCCATTTCGTTATCTATCTCACTTTTGGGGACAAGGGCCGCAACAGAGTCAATTACAACTATCTCAACTGCGCCGGAACGGATAAGCATTTCTGCTATCTCCAAGGCTTGCTCGCCGTCATCGGGCTGGGAAACCAGCAAATCGTCAATATTAACGCCCAATGCCTTGGCATAAACGGGGTCAAGGGCATGCTCTGCATCAATAAAGGCAGCTTCGCCACCCTGCTTCTGTACTTCGGCAACAGCGTGAAGAGCTACAGTAGTCTTACCGGAGGATTCAGGCCCATATATCTCTATAATTCTGCCCCTGGGAAGACCGCCTATGCCCAAAGCCAGGTCCAAAGAAAGAGAACCCGTAGAAACACCGGAAACTTCCATACGTGCATTTTCGCCCAAGCGCATAACAGAACCCTTGCCGTATTTCTTTTCAACCTGTGCCAAGGCAACCTGCAACGCTTCTTTTTTCTTATCCATATTCTTTTCAGCCATATACGTACCCAGCGCCGACAGAAGGCGCTTCCTCCTACAAAAATTACGTGAACTAATGTTCGGTTATAATATTAACACATTTGTTTTCCCTTGTCAACAAAAAAACAGTTTTTAAGGCAAATATATGAACCATATTGGCTTTTTTACTTAAAGGTGTGAAAAAATATGTTTTGTTTTGTTTAAAACAACTATATACTTTTGTCGAATTTTAAGGTACAATAAAATTGGTTTTGGAATTTGCCAAAGCCAACGACGATATTAAATTGCGAGGGGTACTAAAAAATGGAAAGTGTAAATCACGGCAAATTAGGCATTATCGTAATGAAAAACTGCGAAAAGCTCGGCAAGAAGATTGAGAAGCATATACTTGCCATGCGCGGTGAAGCGGATACCAACAAATCCTACATTATCCCCGTTGAAGAAATCAGATTTTCCAACGGTGAAGGTAAAACAAAGCTTCCCGATTCCGTAAGAGGCAGAGACATCTATATCATTTCCGACGTAGGCAACTACAGCTGCAAATACAAGATGTTCGGTTATGAAAACTGCATGGGTCCTGATGAGCATTTTCAGGATATCAAGCGCGTGCTCAGCGCAATCGGCGGCAAGGCCAACCGTGTAACGGTTATTATGCCTTTGCTTTACGCTTCCCGTCAGCACAAGCGCAAGGGCCGTGAGTCTATGGACTGTGCAATGGCTTTAAAAGAGCTTGAAAACATGGGTGTAAGCACTATTATTACTTTTGACGCACACGATCCCACCATACACAACGCAATCCCCTTTACCTCCTTTGAAAACTGTATGGCTACTTATTCCACCCTTAAGCGTTTTATAAATAACGAAGGTCTTTTCAATAAAGATAACCTTACCGTTATCAGCCCCGATACCGGCGCCATGGAACGTGCAATCTTTTACGCAAACGTTATCGGCGTTGACGTTGGTATGTTCTACAAGCGTCGCGATCACTCCAAGATAGTTAACGGCAAGAACCCTATTGTTGAACATAAATATATCGGCAGCTCTCTTAAAGGTAAGAGCGTTTTCATCGTTGACGATATGATAGCTTCCGGTGAATCCGTTATAGACATTATCAAGAAGATATCTCACTATAAGATAGACCGCACCTACGTAGCAACAACCTTTGCATTCTTTACAGAAGGTGTTGCCAAGTTTGACAAGCTTTACAAGGAAGGCAAGCTTACCAAGCTTTATTCCACAAACCTTTCCTATATCCCCGACGAGATACGCAACAAGCCTTGGTTTGAAGAGGTTGACCTTTCCAAGTTTATCGGTAAGATAATAAACACACTCAGCCACGACGAAAGCATCTCTCCCCTTTTGGATGCAAAACATAAGATTCGCCAGCTTTTGGACGAAAAGGCTAAACAGACTAAATAGCAAACAGGAGAGCGCCAAGGCGCTCTCCTCGAGCTGATGACAACCCCTGTCATCAGCTTGGCAGAGTGCTGAGAAAGAGTGCAGAC
>JAZUNS010000038.1:0-5666 GCA_045604285.1 Eubacteriales bacterium | reverse complement strand
TTCCATCTCTTCTACAGAGGGCTGCCGGGGGTTGGAGCCGGTGCAAGCGTCTGCAACTGCGTTCTTTGCTATTTCGGGAAGTCTTTCAAGGAACACTTCCTCGGGTACGAAGCCCTGTTCGCAAGGATAGCTGTCTGCGCCGTAGTTCTTAATGCACTGAGGGATGTTGAGCGCTTCATTCATGGAACGGAGATAGGAGATAAGGTTTGCAACCTTTTCATCATCGTTTTTGCCGTCAAGACCCATGTAGTCAGCGATAACGCCGTAACGCTTTTTAGCGGTTGGGTCCTTAGCATTGAAGGCGATAACCTTAGGAAGATACATAGCGTTGGCCGCACCATGGATGATGTGTGCGCCAAGGTCTTCAAAGATAGCGCCGGTCTTGTGTGCCATAGAGTGAACTATACCGAGAAGTGCGTTGGAGAACGCCATACCTGCAAGGCACTGAGCGTTGTGCATGGTAGCACGTTTGTTCATATCGCCGTTGTAGGAAGCGATAAGGTTGGTCTGTATCATCTTTATAGCGAAAATGGCAAGAGGATCGGTGAAATCGCAGTTAGCGGTGGAAACGTATGCCTCGATAGCGTGGGTCATAGCGTCCATACCGGTGTGTGCAACCAACTTCTTGGGCATGGTTTCTGCAAGCTCGGGGTCTACTATAGCAACATCGGGGGTGATTTCAAAGTCTGCCAAGGGGTACTTAATGCCCTTTTCGTAATCGGTAATTACGGAGAAAGCAGTAACCTCGGTAGCGGTACCGGAGGTAGAGGGGATAGCGCAGAAACGAGCCTTCTTACGAAGCTCGGGAATGCCGAAAACAACACACATCTGCTCAAAGGTGATTTCGGGATATTCATACTTGATCCACATAGCCTTTGCCGCATCAATAGGAGAACCGCCGCCGATGGCAACTATCCAGTCGGGCTGGAACTTTGCCATAGCCTCAGCGCCCTTCATAACGGTGGTAACGGAAGGATCGGGCTCGATACCTTCAAAAAGTTCAACCTGCATACCTGCTTCTTCAAGATAAGCAACAACCTTATCAAGGAAGCCAAAGCGTTTCATAGAACCGCCGCCTACACAAACCATAGCTCTTTTGCCCTGAAGGTTTTTGAGGTTTTCAAGTGCGCCTTTGCCATGGTATAAATCTCTGGGTAAAGTAAAACGTGCCATAACAATTTTTCTCCTTTAATATAAAATTTGTCGTTGCCTTTAGATGGGCAACTCATCCTACACATTTTACTATGTTACGGCAGGAAAAGCAAGTATAATTTGTAATTTTTTTAGCTTTTATAAAGCGCAAAAACAAAGCTTTTATATCCCCCTTGTTACAACTTGGAAACAAGTGTATAATATACTTTGTAAAAAGGGGGTGACACCATGACGAAAATACTGATTGCCGAAGACGAAAAGCCAATAAACGACCTTATAAAACTTAATCTTTCTTTGGTGGGGCACAACTGTACCCAGGTTTTTGACGGCGAAAGCGCCTTAAGCGAAGCGCTGACCGACAGCTACGACCTTGTAATTTTGGACGTTATGCTGCCAAAGCTTTCGGGCTTTGAGGTTATGGAACGGCTTAAGGGAACGCCGGTAATATTCGTTACGGCAAAGAGCGGAATAAACGATAAGCTTAAGGGGTTAAAGCTGGGTGCGGACGACTATATATCCAAGCCCTTTGAAATTCTTGAGCTGGTTGAGCGTGTAAAGGCAGTTTTGCGCCGCACCAAGGGCGACAGCGAATGCTTTGAATTTGACGGCATACGCGTGGAATTCAGCAGCCGCCGCGTTTATAAGGACGGCAAAGAGATAGTGCTTAAGCCAAAGGAGTACGACCTGCTGGAGGCGTTTATAAACAACCGCAACCTTGCCCTTTCAAGAGAGAAGCTTATATACCTTGTGTGGAACTATGACTATGAAGGAGATACCCGTACGGTTGACGTCCACGTGCAACGCCTTAGACAAAAGCTGGGGATAGCAAACAGATTGCAAACCGTTTACAAAACGGGGTACCGACTTGAAATATGAAGATGCGTTTTTGGCAAAAGACCTATATCTTTACCCTTTTACTGTTTTTGTTTTGCCTTAATCTTGGGGTGCTTTCGCTAACCGTTTACACCTACGGCAAAAACGTAGAGGCGGCAGAGGAGGCGGCAGGGGCAGAACAGAACTATATATCCATGTCCTTCAGTCGGGACTACGATGACCTTACGGAGTCAAGCAGCAGCGCAAGCCCTACCCTGCTTATGCAGACTTACGGTGTGTATTACGAAAAACGTGGCGTTTATCTTGCCTTTGAGGAAGAAGGCGAAAAGCTTTACGGCACCTTCCCTAACGGCTATAAGGTTGAGCCTGATTCAATATGGCACGGCAATATAAACGGGATACGCCACGTTTTTATTGCGTCCGATATATGCGATGGAAAATACACCATGATTTTTGCCAAAAATGTGGCACAGCTTGACGAGGAGTTCAAATCTCTTACGCTGACCTACGGTATAACCGCCGCAGGGGTATCGCTTTTACTGGCGGTGTGCCTGTATTTTATTCTTAAAAAGCTTTCCACGCCCTTGGAAAAGCTTAGAAAAACCACCCTTGCCATAGAGGGCGGCGATTTTTCGGTAACGGCTGAGGAGAGCGGAAACGACGAGTTTACGTTGCTTGCAAAAAGCTTTAACCAAATGCTTTCAAAAATCAATAAACAGATAGCCGACCTTGAATCCAATGCAGAAAAGAAGCAGCTTTTGGTGGATAACATGGCGCACGAGCTTAGAACGCCGTTGACCAGCATTTACGGATACGCCGAATATCTGGAGAAAGCCGCCATAAGCGAGGAGGACAAGATAATTGCCGCAAAATATATAATGTCAGAGGCAGAGCGGCTGCAAAAAATATCAGAGCTGCTGCTTGACAGCGCATATATAAGAGAGAACGCCCCGAAGCTTGAAAGGGTGGAGCTTGCCACGGTTCTTGCCGACGTGGCAAGCAAGCTGCAGCCCAAGGCAGAGCAACGGGGTGTGACTTTGACGTTTACGGGTGGCACCGCTTGCATATCGGGCAACGCCACCTTGCTTTCCATGCTGTTTTACAACCTTGCGGAAAATGCCGTTAAGGCATGCAAGGAAGGCGGCAAGGTTGCCCTTTACTGCAGCCACGGAATTGCCGCAGTAGAGGATACCGGCAAGGGCATGACTGCGGAGCAGATAACTCATATTACCGAGCCGTTTTACCGCACGGACAAATCCCGTGCCCGTGCAGAGGGCGGCGCAGGTCTGGGGCTTGCCTTGTGCAAGCAGATAGCCGACGTTCACGGCGCAAACTTAAAGTTTAGCTCAACGCCCGAGGTGGGCACCAAGGTCACCGTTACTTTTACAACTTGAAAACATTTTGATGATATTGCGATTACAGCTACGCCGTAACATAAGCATACAGACAAAAAAACAGAGGTGAACGTTTTGAAAAAGAACATTATATTCGTCAGCATCACGGCGTGCCTGCTTATAGCGTCGGTACTGATACTTATGGGGTGTATGCACGTCATTGCCGCAGGCACCGACACGTCAAAGCCCTATTTGTCCGAGCCGCTGAACGCGGTTGCAGAAAGCGGTGAGGAGCCTTTGCCGCCTACGGAGAGTATAACTCCGCCGAAGGGAGAGGGGCTGACACCGCAGGCTGCATTAAGCGAAAAATTCGGGGCAATGGCTTCAGTTGACCAAGGTACTAACAGTATAACCCTTGTTACGCAAAAGTTTTTGGATGAATATTGGCAAAGCTCGCCAACCGATGAGCAACAGGGCAAGAAGCTGCGCTCGCTTACGACGGAAGAAGTAATGTTTATTATTCAAGATTCCATACGCATTTACTTTGAATACGACTATTGCGTGCTGATAGGACGTCCTGCCGAGGACTGTGCCGATTGGGAACGCAACTACTACGCCTTTAACGGTAGCAAGGTGGTGGTTTCCGCTGCAGACAAGGTGGAGGATCTGTATTATCAGGTGGTGGCAGATATCCACCGAATTATTGTTTACAGACTTGCGGTGCTTTCGTCGCCCGAAGCGTTCCTGACGTTTAACGACGTGGCGGAGCTGGAAATTAACTTTGAGGCAGAGGTAGAGCTTGAATATTGCGTGTCTGCCGTAGAGGTACTGTATTACGTGCCAAACCTTTGCACAGAAACCGACTTGGGCGGTATATGGAAAAAGCTGTTTTTATATAACGAGCCTACGGAAGAAGTCGAGGTATTTAAATTGATAAATATGTTTGCGCCTGCAAGCATCAGCTACCAAACCGCCGACGGTGAAGAGGAGGCGTTCCCCACTGCCGAGCTTAAACGGCACGCCGATGGAAAAGAGGTTGTGTTTTATGACGGAAACGGAATATACGTTGGAGAATTTGACGTTTCGGAGGAAAAGTTTCTGCTGATTACCGAGGAAGGCGCATGGGTGTACTACGTGCCCTCCGTTAGCCCCGACAGCATATTTATGCATAACGGCAAAAACTACGTTTACGATTCCGTGGTAGGCATCGTTACGGATTTGGATAACCAACGGCACGTGACCCTTAACCCTGAAGAGGCTGAACGCATGAGGGAGCTGTTGGGCAACAGCACCGATGTTTCGATAATAGAGGGCTAACTACCCCCTTAATTATGAAGCGAAACGTCAAAGCTAAACCATAGATCTGTAAAAATGACAAGAGCAAGAATAAAAGGATTACTTTTACTCTTGCTCTTTCTGTTTTATATAGATATTATTCCATATAAAAACTACGTTTGCACGTTCAATTTACTCTGATATACATTCCGTAATTTGATGTATTAGGGTCGGCGGGTAAAGCGAGGTACTCGGACTTTACAAGGTCGTGGACGGACATCATACGTGCCGCAATCATCTCCATAGCGATATTGTAATCCAAATTATCGTGAAGCACCTCGTGGCTGTAGCTTTTGAATATGCCCTTTATTTCCTCGTACGCTTTTTTGAAATAAGAATGCAGCTCAGCATACAAAGGGTGGCTCGCAAAAAGCTCTTTCAGCTTTTCAACGCCGCCCTCTGCAAAAACAACTATATCGGGTATGACGTTGCCTTCATCGTCTGCGTGGGCATATTTACCTGCAATACCTTCGCTCCAACGGATTTGCTCTGTCTTGAAAAAGCTGCTTGTTTTCCTCCCGTTTGTTAAGCAATCCACAAGGAGCAGCAAAGGCTCGCCCTCTATCTCGCCACACTGGTGCCACATACCGTAGTCATCGTATTTATAGCACCAAAACATCATTCCGCCGTCGCCTTTGCCGTTGTTGCCCATGGTACAGCTTTCGGGCAGCTCTACGTTTTCGTACCCCACAAAGCCCCAGGATTCCCCGTTTGAGCGTTTTGTTTCGGTTAAAACCGCAAAGTCTACAATGCTGTACACACAAAAATCAATGAAAAGGGGCACAAGCAACCAACGGAAAGCGTTGTCGCTTATATGCTCGGGCTTTATGCACAGTGCTTTTACGTCCTCGGTCGTATCGTCAATAATGCGGCTCAAAATACCGCTTCTTTCCACCGACTCCTTACGCAAAGCGTTATAGACACTAAGCCTGCATTCCTTATCCAATATAAAAAAGTTGGTTATATATTTGTCACCTTGCTTTTCAAGAAGCGTGGCTTTTCTAAGCAGCT
>JAZUNS010000037.1:0-9444 GCA_045604285.1 Eubacteriales bacterium | reverse complement strand
TGGAAAAGTTTTCCCTTTTAACAAGGACGTAGTCGGTGTTTTTAAAATTTGCTTTCTACGGTATAAGACGAATTAAAAGCAAAAAACTCTCACCCCAAAAAGCAATTTTTTTAAAAAGGAATAAAAAACGGAGCGCTGCATAAAATCTTATAAAAAAGCACGGACGGTGGCGCTATGAAACGAGATCTTTCCCTTTGGCAATTCCTGGGCTTTACCTTTACGGCGGCGGGTGGCACCCTGCTGCATTATCTGTACGAATGGACCGGCGGCAGCTTGCTTGCGGCGCCGTTTTCGGGGGTTAACGAGTCCACCTGGGAGCACATGAAGCTTTTATATTTTCCCCTGTTTATATTCGCCTTGATACAAAGCAGATTTTTTAAGGACAGCAAAAACTTTTGGTGCGTAAAGGCGGTGGGAACGGCAACGGGGCTGCTTATGATTCCCATACTGTTTTACACCTACAACGGCGCCTTTGGCAGGTCGCCGGATTGGCTTAATATTGCAATATTCTTTATATCTGCGGCAGCGGTATATATTTTGGAATTTTGGCTGTTTAAAAAAATCAAGCCACGGTGCCGTGCTCCGTGGCTTGCCTTTGCCGCAATTTGTTTGGTGGGCGTGCTGTTTGCCGTATTTACCTTTGCAACGCCCCGCCTGCCCTTATTTAAAGACCCCATAAGCGGCACTTACGGGGTTTAATAAACGTTATAGCCTGCATTTTTAAGTGCCGTTACCGCCTTGGAAAAGTTTTCCCTTTTAACAAGGACGTAGTCGGTGTTTTTAAAATTTGCTTTCTACCGTATAAGACGAATTAAAAGCAAAAAACTCTCACTAAAATTTCATATTTTTTAAAAAACATTCGGTGCGGTAAAAGCAAAGAAAGCTTCGCGTTGGCGAAGCCCTCTTTGCGATATCTCCACAACTGCAAAATCGCTGTGAAAAAAATGAAAGGTAGAAAAAACACAGCGTTTGCGGCCAAGTAGATTGCCTTATTCGTTCCATTCCTTGGGGACGTAAACCTTGCCCCAAACATTTTCCGCACCGATAAGCTCGACTATCTCCACGGGGATATTGACCGTATCGGCATCTGCAGACTCAAGATTTATCGTGTCAATCTCGTCTTTTTCCCAAATAGGCCATTTTGTTGCTTTCCAACAATCCGAAGTTTTGCGTGCAATCTGATAAACCTCTTGGCCACCGTTAAAGCTTAGATTTTTAGGGTAATATGTCGTCATAAGTGTAAAAGCCTCAACAAAAGGATCGGATTGATTAGACTTGTTCCCTATGGTAATTTCTTTTGAATTTACATCCAGGGAATAGTTTTGGTCAGCGGTGCGGAAAATAAAGTCAGCCGATAAAGCAGAAGGGGCACCAAGACCTTCTTTAAACCGTATTACGTCAACGTGTTTTTTTACCTCTACTATTTCTCCGTTAACGTCCTTTAATACTTCGTACTCACCGGTTACTATCTCTACGTAATCAAGCACGTTGTCAACGGTAAGCTCTACAACCTCTTAATCCGCAAAAGCTTCTTCGCGCATATATATGGGGTACTTTTCATCTAAACCGCTTATATAATATTCTGCATCCGGTTGCTTTATAAACCAACATTCGTTTTCGCTATATAACACCATCACAAGAAGTCCGTCTCCATCATCAGGGTCCCATACTATATCTTGCGGAGGATATACGTTTTCACCTAACACCAAATTGCCGTTTTCATCTATCGTGAACTTATCGTTCGGCACTTCGTCCCCTTCTGTTTGAACCGCTATCCAAGTTCCTGCAAAATCGGACGGCTTAAAATCGAGCTGTTGGATGGGATCTTTCCATTCGTCGTCTGCGCTGCCGTTGAGGTAAGAGCTTTCTGTATCATGGCTGCCGTTGCTTTCAGGATCTTTTTTAATCAACTTGGATACGCCAAAGCCTATACCGCCAACCAGCACCGACGCCGCCACAACGCCTGCGGCTATCTTTACAGCCAGTGCACCAATGCCCGCCTTTGCGGCAACACCTGCCGCAACCGCGCCTCCGCTTGCGGCGGTGCCGGCGGTGGCTGAAGCTGCGCCCGTGCCTACGGCGGCAACGGTTGCCGCGGCTCCGCTTTGAAGAGTAAGTGTCGGTATAGACGCTTTCTCGCCGCTGAAAACCAAACGCATAAGCAACGGCAGAACGGCAATGCTGTGAAGCTTGGTACCGGTCTTCTTTTCGTAGTCCTCAATTTTTACTTTTACGGCTTTTTTTGCATAATTCAAGCGACTTTTTACGGTACCCACGGAAGTGTTTTGAATCTCTGCAATTTCTTTTATCGAAAGATTTTCATAATAATACATCAAAAGTGCGGATGCCTGCTCTGAGGGCAGGGTGTTTATTATATCCGTGAGGGTTTTGCGGAACTCCGCGTCCTCTACCACCTTTTCGGGCAGAACGTCGTCGCTTTCGTCAGGTACGCGTTCAAGCAGGGGCTCGCCGTCATCGTCGGATTCGGGCATCAAAACCTCCTTGGGACCGCGGTAATGCGCCATACTTTTGTGGTAGGCAATTCGCCTTGACCAAAGAGTAAAAGCAGCAGGGTCACGAAGGTTTTTAAGGGTGCCCACTATCTCCAAAAAGCTTTCTTGGGTTGCGTCGGCGGCGATATGCTCATCCTTAACAATTTTAAAAACGTAGTAATATATATCGTCGTAGCACGCTTCTACAAGCGCGTTTTTAGCAGCCTTGTCGCCGCTTTGAGCCTTTGCTGCAAGCTCGGCAAGTTTTTTTACATCCATAATTTTACCTTTCCTTCTTTTCTTCCGAATCGTCTTTTTCGTTTACGGCGCTCAGCAGCCTGTCGGTTCCCTTGTGGGGAATCTTCATCTCTTGGCGCTCTGTTTTAAAAATATACTTTATAATAGCCGCAAATTTTTCATAAAACATAAAACCCCTTCCTTTGTGCCAAATCTCTGTTTTTTACGCCTGCATAAATAAGGGTGTTTGGAAAAAGAAAAAGGTTTTATAAATCTGAAAAATTTTTTGAATTTTTTTGTGTTATAGATTCAGCCGAAAACATACCCTGCGGATTCAAGCGCCGTCACCGCCTTGGAAAAGTTTTCCCTTTTAACAAGGACGTAGTCGGTATTATAGGTGGATACCGCAAACACGCCTATCCCCTTTTCCGCAAGCACCGCCGTAAGCCGTGACAGTATGCCCACAAGGGAAAAATCCAAAACGCCCTCTATTTTAAAGCCTTGCCAGCCGTCCTCCCTTGCCAAGGTATGCTTTGGCACGTCACGGGTATTGCAAACAAGGGACAGCTCGTCCTTAGTTTTGGCAATAAAGTAAAAATCCCTTGTAAGGTCAAGGCTGCCTACGTCCTTAACCTTGCACACCGTTAATTCCATATCAAGGACAGAAAGCTTCATTCTACCGTCAGTCCTTCCACACAAAATTGTAATTGATGGACTCGCCGCCATCCACAAGTATGCATTGCCCCGTACAGAAGGTGTTGGTAACCGTAAGGAAATACGCCCATTCGGCTATTTCCTCGGGGGTTGCCCATTTTTTAAGCGGGGTTTCTTCCATAATCTGCGCCCAAAGGACGGGGTCCTCTATAACGCAGCGGTTAAGGGGGGTAAGAACGCCGCCGGGGTCAAGGCTGTTGCAGGTGGCACCGTAGGGGGCAACACGCATTGCCACGTTTTTTGTGTAAGCCAAAACGCCGCCCTTACTGGCACAATATTCGGGGAACTCTGCCCCGGTGTGGGCGCTGGCAGAGCCTATGTTAAGCACCGATTTTATGTTGGGCTGCAGGGCGTACCTTTCGGTAATGTATATAAGCGCCTTAAGGTTTACGTCTATATCGTCCTCGTTTTGGGTGCCTGCGTTGTTTATAAGTATATCCACGCCCTCTATATGCGGCAGGTTTTCTTTATCCCTTACGTCGCATTTGTAATGGGTGTACGCCTTGTGGCTTATTGCACTTTCCTGCCTGTCTATGCCTAAAACTTGGTGGCCCTTTTGCAAAAACAGCTTTGCTATTGCCTTGCCTATGCCTTGGGAGGTACCCGTTATTAAAACCTTCATTTTTCGTTACCCTCTTTAACGTAATTAAAATATTCCTTGCCCACGGCTTCTGCCTGCCAACGCTTGGTTATGCGGTAGCCGATGGGGGAAAACACTATCTCCATAACAAGCTCTGCCACGGCGCCGGTCAAAGCACACATGGCGCATTGAAGCACCGACCAGCTAAAGCCGTTCCAAAACACGGGGGCAAAAAAGACGAAAACGATTACGGAGAATATAAAGTTATCAAAAAACTGACCTATAAAGGTGGAGATATAGGTGCGCATGGCGTAGGCAAGCTTGCCGCCCGGGTTTTTGCTGAAGCACCTGCCGATAAGCCAGTTTAAGGTGTTGTTAATGACCGCCGACGACAAAAACGCCACGGTGCTGCCCAGCAAAATAAACCAGGTGCCGCCGAATATGCCGTCAAAGGCAGAGTAATCCGCCGCATTGGAAGGGATGGCACTTGCCACAAAGAATATAAGGCAGGTTAAAAGATTGATCGCGGCGGCAAGCACCGATATGCTGTTGGACGCCTTAGGCCCGAAATGCTTGGTGATGATATCCATGCACATAAAGGACAGCCACGAGATAAGTATGCCGCCGTCAAGGGCTATCCAATCAAGCTGAAGCAGGGTTTTGTTGGCAAGCAGATTCATGCTTATAACGCTTACCACAAAAAGGGTTACTATGGCGGCAGGGATGGAGCGGAGAAGGGTTTTAAACTCTGTCCATTCCTTTATTAAAGTGTTTTTACGGTTCATTTAATTTAAACAGCCTTTTCGTTAATACTATCGTTAAACCGATTATACCACAGCTTTGCCAATAAAACAATATACTTTATTGCTGCAGCTTTAAGCTTTTAAGGCTTAAAATAATGTTGCAAAATTTAACGGCGTGTGGTATAATCTGCTTGCCACACAAGTAAATATTGCAATGCGCAAGGGAATGTTTTTCACTTAGGTAAAAAACGCATTCTCTTATTTTGTCATTCTCTTGTGGATTGCAAACTTGTGTGGCGCAAGCAGAGCTATGCGTTTTTTGGTGCGTAGCTTTGGCTGCGCACTTTTTTATTTTATTAAAAAGGAGGATAGCAAGCCCCGCACAAAAAAGCCACACAAGTACGCAATCTACAAGGAGGAAAAAATGGACACAAGATCTTACGTTTATTTACCAAAAGAATTTGAAAAAAAAGAAATTGAAGGCGGCTGGGAGCTTTGCCGCTACCGCGGTTTGACCTTTGGCACCGTTGAAATTCCTGCAGAAATAGAAGGCAAGCCGGTAATATCCTTGGGGAAAAACGCCTTTCATCTCAGCAAAGTAAAACACGTTATAGTCCCCGGAAGCGTTAAGTACATAAAAGAGGGCGCTTTTGAAAATAGCAAGCTGCAAAGCATATATCTGCACGACGGTACAGAGGTTATAGAAAAAGAGGCTTTTTCAGAATGCAAAAGCCTTTGCGAGGTGCGCTTGCCCAACACCCTAAAAACTATAAAAGACGGTGCTTTCAAAGAGTGTAAGGCGCTTAAAACGCTGCGTTTGCCGGATGGGCTGGAAGAGATAGGCCGCTCGGTCTTTTCAGGAAGCGGTATTGAGCGTGTGTTTATACCCAAAACCGTTAAGTCAATAGGCTTTTTAGCTTTTCACTGTCCAGTTGCGGAGGTGGTTTTTGAAGACGGCTGTGCTGCGGCTTTGGATCACGGCATATTCGACCTTGAGGACAGCTTTAAAAGCTTATACATACCCGACAGTATTACCCAAATCCACGGAAATCTGTTTGAAAAAGTCGATCTTCAATTTTATCGTCAATATAAGCGTGATGAAGACGGCAAAAAAGTAAGAGATGCGTGGGGTAACGAGGTTACGGAAACCGTTAGCAACTTCTACAGGCGTAGCGGAGCACCCAAAGAGCTTACCATATACTGTAACGAAGGCTCTGCCGCCCGCAATTTTGCAAAAAATATAATAGCAAAATACGCAGATTGCGCTGCCGCCGCCGAGCTTGTTTCCGCCGTTGCGGAGGGCGATGACTTCAGCCGGATCTCTCCCGATGCCTTATATAAAGACAAATGCGTTTTAACCGATGACGAGATATTTAACGAAACCTACGACCCCTACGTGACCTACGACGTGGTAGTGCCGGCAAATATAAAAGTCCTTGGCGGCATTAAGGGCGATAGAGTAAAATCCATAACCTTTGAGCAGGGCAATCAGTTGGAGATTATATGTGATAACGCCGTAAACAGTAAAGAGCTGGAGCGTATTTCCCTTGAGCCTTGCAAAAAGCTTAAATTTATAGGCTCATATGCGTTTTCTTCCCCCGTGCTTAAAAGCTTTACACTGCCCATGGACGGCTGCCTTGAACATATAGGGTCAGGAATACTGGGAGAGACGAAATCCAATTTAGGTACTCTTATGCCGCCTGTAACGATTAAACTTAAGCTGCCTGCAACGGTTAAACATATAGCAATAGGTGCATTTGCCGGCGCTCCCATATCCGAGCTTGACCTTAGCCTTTTGCAGGAGCTGGAGGAAATACCGGCGAACCTCTGCTATCGTTGTTCTGATCTTAAAAAAGTCATTTTGCCCTACAGCGGTACCGTAAAAAGAATAGGCGCCCATGCCTTTTATGATACAAGGTTAAGAGAGTTTGACTTCCGCGGGATAGAATATATAGGTGATTTTGCCTATAATACTATGAAGAAAGCAATAATACCAATGAACTGCAAGATAGAGCGCTACTCTTTTAACCACAGCACCTTTATTGAAAAGCAGGAGCTGCCCCCTCCCGGTTATACCCCCAAGCCCGAAAGCAACAGCACTGCAAGCACACCTTCGATTGATGCGGAAGCTGTGGAAAAATTCGTTGCCGATGCGGCAAGCAAGGTTGCAGATACCGCAAACAAAGTTAAAGGATTTTTCTCTAAATTCAAAAAATAGCAACAAAAAAAGCCATCGTTGAGATGGCTTTTTAAATGCACATATTTTACGCTTCGCTGAAGCTATCCTTGCCTGCGCCGCAAAGGGGGCAAGCAAAATCGTCGGGCAGGTCCTCAAACTTGGTGCCGGGGGCTATGCCGTTATCGGGGTCGCCCACTGCCTCGTCATATTCCCAACCGCAAAGATCGCATACGTATTTTTTCATAACTCGTTACCTCCTAATTAAAGTACCAGGGAAGGTGCGCTGTAAACTCTTGCGCCCAGCTCTTGATTAAGCATATACAAGCCCTTGGGGTCAGAGCCGAAAAGCTCCATCTTGGAAATAAGGTCGTTGGCGTTGGTTTCTTCCTCGCCCTGCTCTTTAACAAACCAATCAAGGAACTGCATGGTGCGGAAATCCCTTACGTCATAGGCTGCGCCGTAGATATCGTTGATAAGAGATGTAACGTATTCCTCATGCTCAAGCCCTGCTTTAAGCACGGTCATGTCGCTGTCAAGCACCTTATCGGGCTTTGCGATAGCCTCAAGAGTTACGGGCATATTTTCGTTTTGCAGGTAGGTATAGAAAAGCATTGCGTGATCTCTTTCCTCCTGCGCCTGTATCATATACCAATTGGCAAAGCCATCCAGCCCTCTATCCTTAAAATAGTTGGAAAAATCCAAATAAAGGTAAGCTGAATAAAGCTCTTTGTTTATCTGCTGATTAAGCAGCTTGTGTACCTTTTCGTTTAACATAAATAAAACCTCCTTAATCGCTTTTTTTAATTACACCACATTTTGGAAAATTTTTCAAGAGGGTTTTTAAATTTTTTATCGGGGCGGTAATACAAAAAACCTTATTGCAATCCTCTGTTTTTTCGGGTATAATATACCCATAAAAATATTTAGGAGGAATAATTATGGCAAACAGATTCGTATCCAACCCCATATCTTATCACGGCAAGGGCGCTATTTCGGAAATACCCGCCATTATCGCCGCAAAGGGCTTTAAAAAGGCGTTTATAGCCACCGACCCCGACCTTATAAGGTTTGGCGTTACAAAAAAGGTTACCGACCTTTTGGATGCCGCAGGCATGGCTTATGAGATATATTCCGATATCAAGCCCAACCCCACCATTGAAAACGTTAAGTCCGGCGTTGCCGCATACAAGGCTTCCGGCGCCGATTACATGATAGCAATAGGCGGCGGCTCTTCCATGGATACGGGCAAAGCCATTGGTATTATTATAAACAACCCCGAATACGAGGACGTGCGCAGTCTTGAGGGCGTTGCTCCCACCAAAAATCGCACCGTTTATACAATAGCGGTTCCCACCACCGCCGGCACCGCTGCCGAAGCTACCATCAACTACGTTATTACCGACGTAGAGAGAAAGCGTAAGTTTGTTTGCGTTGACGTTAACGATATTCCCGACGTTGCGGTTGTTGACCCGGACATGATGTCCACCATGCCCAAAAGCCTTACCGCCGCAACGGGTATGGATGCCCTTACCCACGCCATTGAGGGCTACACCACCAAGGGCGCTTGGGCGCTGCCCGACTGCCTTAATCTTGAGGCTATACGCCTTATTGCAAAAAGCCTTAGAGGTGCCGTTGAAAACGACCCCGAGGGCAGAGAAGGCATGGCACTTGGTCAGTTTGTAACGGGCATGGCGTTCTCTAACGTAGGCCTTGGTATAGCGCACTCCGTTGCACACACCCTGGGTGCAGTGTATGACACCCCCCACGGCGTTGCCTGCGCTATGATGCTGCCTATAGTTATGGAATATAACGCAGATTGCACCGGCGAAAAATACAAGGCTATTGCCGAGGCTATGGGCGTTGACGTTAGCGGAATGTCTGTTGAGGAATACCGCAAAGCGGCTGTTGACGCCGTTCGTCAGCTTTCCATCGACGTGGGCATCCCCACCAAGCTTGAAGGTCTTAAGGAAGAGGATCTGCAGTTCCTTGCAGACTCTGCCTATGCAGATGCTTGTGCGCCCGGCAATCCCAAGGCGGCGTCTGTGGAAGAGATTAAGGCACTCATCCGCAAGCTTATGTAGTTTGAGGGGTAAAAAGGGCGCAGAACGGGGAAAAGTCATTTAAAACTATTTTACAAAGTAATCAAGCGGGGTAACTCCCGCTTGATTTTTTATTCTTATCTTTTCCCCTTGTAACGAATCTGCGCCTCGCTGTACTTTTGTACAGCTCTCGGCTGGATTCGTCCCATCTGCACTCTTTTTACTCCCTCAAACCCCTTCTGTAATAAGGGCGCAGAACGGGGAAAAGTCATTTAAAACTATTTTACAAAGTAATCAAGCGGGGTAACTCCCGCTTGATTCAAGCTGATGACAAACCCTGTCATCAGCTTGGCAGAGTGCTGAGAAAGAGTGCAGACGAAACGAACCGAGGCGAAAACTGTACAAAAGTACTGTGAGCCGAGGTTCGTTTTGAACGAAAAATTACGATAAATTGCAGAAA
>JAZUNS010000036.1:0-9242 GCA_045604285.1 Eubacteriales bacterium | reverse complement strand
ACGTTTATTACAGCAAAGATTCATGGACTACTTTTAACACAGTTGAGCTTCCGTGTGTCGCATTAAATGACTCCTACCAAGACTGTGTAGAGCAAGGCGTGTTCTTCCCCGAAATCTATGAAAAATACGAGGTTTACCGTGATTCCGAAGGGCAAAGCAAGACCTACGCCTACAACTCAGTCCCCGATGAGGACGGTCCGTTTTTTGTAAGTATAGAAGCACTTCTTAACGTGCCGACAGGCTTTGGTGACAATACCGAGTACGTTAAAAAGGCTGACGAAATAATGGAACAGCTTGGCATACACTCCGTTGCACGCTTCCCTTATCATGTAATCGGAGACGGTATTGAGTGGGCGTTGACTGTAGATGGCGGATCCGACGTTAAAAGAGAAGAGTGGGATCTGAAACACGAAGATATGTACAACAAAGATATCTGTATTGTGTATATGTGCTGTATAACGAAGGCACAGCTTGCATCTCTTAAGGAGTATTGCGAAAGCGAAAATTCTGCCTTTGCCGTATATGATATTCTGTTCCACCCCGACGTTTCAATTGAAGAAGTAGCATACCCCACCCCCGAAAGAGTAATGGAAAAATACAGAGTTGTTGCAGAAAGCAACGATTAAAATTTTAAACGTAAAAGCAGGAGCGTTCAAACGAACGCTCCTGCTATTTTTAGTATGTTTTATTCCAGATTCCAACTGTTAAGGTATTTTTCCTGCTCGGGGGTAAGGGTATCAATTTCAACGCCCCAGGCGGCAAGCTTCATACCTGCAACTCTGCGGTCGGTTTCTACGGGTACGTCCACGGTGCCGGGTTTAAGATTTTTGCCGTTTTCCGCAATATAGCGGGCGCTAAGCGCCTGAATGGCAAAGCTCATATCCATTATCTCGGCGGGGTGGCCGTCGCCTGCTGCCAGGTTAACCAATCTGCCCTCGGCAATAACGTTAAGGGTGTTGCCGTTTGCAAGGGTGTAGCCGTTTATGTTGTTGCGGCGCTCCTTAACCTCAACTGCCATCTTTTCAAGGCAAGCCATATCAACCTCTACGTTAAAGTGACCTGCATTACAAAGTATTGCGCCGTCCTTCATGTTAAGGAAATCCTTTTCGGAAATAACGCCGGAGCAACCGGTAACGGTAACGAAGAAGTCGCCTATCTTTGCGGCATCCTCCATCTTCATAACCTTAAAGCCGTCCATAACAGCCTCAATAGCCTTTATGGGGTCTATTTCCGTAACAATAACGGAAGCGCCAAGCCCTGCGGCACGCTTTGCAACGCCCTTGCCGCACCAGCCGTAGCCGGCAACAACTACGTTTTTGCCTGCAACTATAAGGTTGGTGGTACGGTTTATACCGTCCCAAACGGACTGACCCGTGCCGTAACGGTTATCAAACAAATACTTGCAGTTTGCGTTGTTAACCAGCACCATGGGGAACTTAAGTGCGCCGTCACGCTCCATAGACTTAAGACGGATAATGCCGGTGGTAGTCTCCTCACAGCCGCCAAGAACGTCCTTGGCAAGCTGAGGATACTCGTTATGTATAAGGCTTACAAGGTCGCCGCCGTCATCAATGATGATGTTGGGGCCTACTTCAATAACCTTGCTTATGTGGCGCTTGTACTCCTCCTCGGTGGCGGCGTGCCAAGCGTACACGTTAAGCCCGCCCTTAACAAGGGCTGCTGCTACGTCATCCTGGGTGGAAAGGGGGTTGCTGCCCGTAACGTACATTTCTGCACCGCCTGCGGCAAGCACACGGCAAAGGTAGGCGGTTTTCGCCTCCAAATGGATGGAAAGGGCAACCTTAAGCCCCTTAAAGGGCTTATCCTGCTCAAACTCCGCCTCAATAGCGCGAAGCAGGGGCATATTGCTCTTTACCCAACCTATTTTCATTTCGCCTTGTTCCCACAGGTTTATATCTCTGATCTCACTCATTGGTAGTCTCCTGCTTTTCGGCATCCTTTTTTGCAAACCATTCTGCAAACTGGGGCAGATACTTTCTGTGCGCCATAAGCAGCTCGTCAAGTACGGGTATAGCGTACTTCTGGCTGGCAACCAAGGGATTGATCATCATTGCAAGAAGCGCCTTGTTGTAGTCGCCGCTTACTGCAGCCTCAACGGAAGCGATTTCAAAGGATTTGATTTCCTGAATAAGACCGTTGGTAGCCTTGGGAAGCTTGCCGATCTTAAGGGGAATAGGACCATCCTTGGTTATGCGGCAGCTAACCTCAACAACTTCGTCCTCTTCAAAGTTCTCAATAGCTCTGCCCGTATTAAGGGTGTTAACAACCTGAACGTCGCCCTTGTCGGTGTAGATAGAGCAAATAAGGTTACAAGCAGCATCGCTGTAAAGTGCGCCGCCGCGCTTGGAGAGAAGCTCGGGCTTTTCGTTAAGCTCGGGGTTCTTGTAGATCTCAAACAGGTCGGTTTCTACCTGCTTAACCATTTCTGCACGGGTGCCGTTGTGTTCAAACTTTTCAATGGCTTCTTCAAGGTATTCCTTAGCCATGTAGAAATATCTGTGGTAAGGGCAGGGGATAACGCCAAGTGCGTCAACAAAGCCCTTGTTCCAGCTAATGCCGGTAATGTTGTTCATGCTCATGGTGCCCCACTTGTCAAGCACCTCTGCGGTTTTGTCCACACCGTCAACAGAAACGCCTGTAGCAAATACCATGTGGTTAAGACCACCAAACAAAACGTCAACCTCTTCAACGGGTCTGTCAACTATCTTTGCTATGCCGCTGTGCATATTGATGGGAACGTTGCAAAGACCTATAGCCTTCTTATGTACGCCGTAGCGGTTGATAGCTTCGGTAACCATGCCTGCGGGGTTGGTAAAGTTTATAAGCCATGCATCGGGGCAAAGCTCTTTAATGTCTTTGCAAATATCAAGTATTACGGGGATGGTACGCAAGCCCTTGAACAGACCGCCTGCGCCGTTGGTCTCCTGACCCAAAATGCCGTGGCTTAAGGGGATGCGCTCGTCCTTGATACGTGCATCAAGAAGTCCTACGCGCATCTGCGTGGTAACGAAATCCGCACCGGGAAGTGCCTCTCTGCGGTCAAGGGTGGTGTACAGCTTTATGGGAAGGCCTGCCTTCTCTATCTGTCTTCTTGCCAGGGCAGAAACTATCTCCAGCTTTTCCTTACCCTCGTCGATATCTACAAGCCAAAGCTCGTCTACAGGCAAACGGTCATATCTTTTAATAAAACCTTCCACCAGCTCGGGGGTATAAGAAGAACCGCCGCCTATTGTTACTATTTTTACACCCATATCTATTTTCCTCCTAAAATTTTATTTACCGTAGTTTTCAAAGAATATAATAAGTGCGCCGGCTTTGCCTGCGTTGTTACCTAAAGAGCAGGGCAAAATCTCGGTATACTCATCAAGCTTTTCAAAAAGACCGTAGGTGCGTGCCTTAAGGTCTTCCATAAAGCGGGCAGAGCCGCTTATGCCGCCGCCCACAAGGAACACCTCGGGGTCAAGGGCAACACATACGTTGCCTATGCAAAAGGCTATATCTGTAAGCCATGCGTCGTAAATCTCTTTAACGGTGCTGTCGGTATCAAGCAGCTCCATAACCATTTTGCCGTTTACCGTTCTGCCCAGCGCCTCGCTGCAGCGCTTGGAAAGTATAGAGGTTGCCTTTGCGTAACGGGGTACGGTGTTGCCATCCTCATCCTTTTCAAAGCCTACTATGGCAAAGCCGTATTCGCCCGCCTTAAAGCTCTTGCCACGGAAAAGCTTGCCGTCGGTAATAATGGCGCCGCCAATGCCCGTGCCTATCGTCATGGCGCAAATGGTCTTTTTGCCCTTGCCTGCGCCTATAACGCTTTCTGCCAAAGCGGCACAGTTGCTGTCGTTTTCAATGGAAATGCGATACCCCGTCTGCCTTGCCAGCTCTTCCTTAAGGTTATACTTTGTAAAACGCTCGCTGCAGCCGTAGTCGGTGTTTTCACCGGTAACGGGGTTAATAAAGCCCGCCATTGATATTGCAACGCCGCCGTAGCCATCGCCGTAGCTTTTAATAACGGAAACAAGCTGTGCCAAAAACTTCTCGGGCTCGTATTCCGTTGGGGTTTCGCCCATAAGCTCTTCGTTAAAGTTTTCGTCCATTATTGCGTGCTTAATAAAAGTGCCGCCGATATCCAACACTATGTATTTCATATTTATTCCTCCTCATTTTCAAACAGCTTTTCCAAAGACGCCAGCCTTGCTTCCAACCCTTTTATCATTTGGTTTACGGGGTCGGGGATGTGTATATGGTCAAGCTCGTTTTTATTGTCCTTATCACGGTTTACGGGCTTTGCGGGTATGCCCACCGCCGTGGTGTTTTCCGGCACGGGGCAAAGCACTACTGCGCCTGCCGCTATCTTTGCGCCGTCGCCCACCTTAAAGGGGCCAAGCACCTTGGCACCGGCGCCTACCATTACTCTGTTACCCAGGGTAGGGTGACGCTTGCCCGTATCCTTACCTGTACCGCCCAGGGTCACACCCTGATATATGGTGCAGTAGTCACCTATTTCCGCTGTTTCACCTATAACCACGCCCATGCCGTGGTCAATAAACAAGCACTTGCCTATGGTTGCGCCGGGGTGAATTTCTATCCCCGTTGCCGCCTTGGCTATCTGGCTTATTGCCCTTGCCGCAAAATAATGCTTTTGCTTATACAGCTTGTTGGCAACTCTGTGGGCGGCTACGGCGTGTACGCCGGAATACAGCATAACTATCTCAGCCGTGCTGGTGGCTGCGGGGTCGTGCTTTTTTACGTTTTCTATATAGTCGTTAAAAGCCGCCCGCTGCTCCTTGGCAAACCTTGCATAGCCCTTAATTGCCTTAACGGCTTTTTCGGCAAGCTCGCCGGTCTTTCCGTTAAGGGATATATTTATATTTAAATTCATACCTCAAGTCCTTCCTTCGTTGCGGCAGCCCTAAGTGCTTTGGAAAGCTGGTCAGCGCAGGAGGTGGGCCTAAAGCCGCAGGTATTGCCCTCTACACGCTCAATAATATCTTTAAAGTTCCAGCCTTCAAGTATCTTACTTATAGCTTTTAAATTCCCGTTACAGCCGCCGCGGAACGCTATGTTCCGCACAGTACCGTCCTTTTCTAAATCAAAAGACACTTCCGAAGCGCAAACACCGGAGGTTCTGTAATTATATTTCATAAGCTTTCCTTCCTTATTCTTTCCGCTTCTCCTTCGGCAGTGTTAAGCATTACAGCCAAAACCCTGCGAAAGGTGGCAACGGTGCTTTCCACATCGGCAACTTCTTTGTTGCGTATCATACATACGGTGCCGTATATATACGCCCTTACAGAGTAAACGGTCCTGTTCCTTATATCGTCGTATTGGGGTTTATCCTCAAACAATTCGTCTATAAGGTCGGATATGGGCGAGGATATTTGCCCCCGCATCCCTTCCGTAAGCTCGTTCCTGTCGGGGTGCATGGTAAGTATTGTCATGTAAGACGGGGTCGCCAGCAAAAAGCGCACGTATGCGGTGCATACTTCTATAAGCTGTGTTTTTGTAGGAGCATTTGCGTGAATTTCCATAACCTGGTCCCTAAAGAAAAACCAGCGAGATGACAAATAATCCATAAGGGAAAACAACAGCTCTTCCTTATTTTTAAAGTGTTTGTACGGCGCCGCGCAGGAAACGTTGCAAAGATTAGCCACACGCCGCAGAGAAAAATCGTTAAACCCGTGATTTTCAAGCTCTTTTATGCCTGCAACAAGCAAACGCTCTCTAATGCTTTCATCCGCTTTGTTATACTTCACGGGCAAAATCCTCCCCCTATACAAATATACATAGTCATTATAATACCAAAGCCGCATTTTTACAAGTATAAAATAAAAAAACTTAAAAAATAACTAAAAGCTCTTGACAACAAGGGGCAAAAGGGATATACTCTAAGTCAAGGTTAACACTGTTAACCAAACCAATCGACGGGAGAAATCAACCATGAAAAGCCTTGAAGAAGCAAGACGTGAAATAGACAGTATAGATAGTGCCATGGCAGAGCTGTTCTGTCGCCGTATGAGGGTGGCAGAGGACGTTGCATTGTATAAAAAGGAATACGGGCTTCCCGTTTTGGATCCTGACCGTGAGGCGCAGGTTATAAAGAAGAATTCCGACAGAATAGACGATGCGGTGTTAAAGGAGTATTACATAAGCTTTTTGCAGGATACCATGCGTGTATCCCGTGCTTATCAAAGCCGTGTGCTGGAGGGGATGCGTGTTGCCTTCAGCGGTACTTTGGGTGCCTTTGCTCATATTGCGGTACGCAAGCTGTTCCCTATGGCAATAGCCGTTCCTTACGGCGATTTTGCCGCCGCTTATGCCGCAGTAGAGCATGGGGAGTGCGACGCAGTAGTGCTACCCGTGGAAAACAGCTTTAACGGTGAGGTGGGACAGGTTACCGACCTTATGTTTGGCGGCAGTCTGTACGTCAACCGTGTTATGGAGCTGGCGGTAGACCAGGACCTGCTTGCCTGCCAAGGCGCCACCATGGAAACGGTAAAAGAGGTTATAAGTCATCCCCAGGCGCTGGGTCAGTGCGCAGAATATATAAGGGCAAAGGGCTATACCACCCGTGAGTACGTAAACACCGCCCTTGCTGCCAAGCTGGTAGCGGAAAAGGGCGATACAAGCCTTGCTGCAATAGCCAGTGCCGAGGCGGCAGAGATGTTTGGGCTTAAGGTTTTAGAGCGCAACATAAATACCGACCGTGGCAACACTACCCGCTTTGCGGTAATGACCCGTGCCGAGAATCCCTTGTCTTTAAAGGGCAAGTCCCTTTGCTCTTTGCTTTTGTTTACGGTTAAGCACGAGGCAGGCGCCCTTGCAAAGGCGCTGGATATTATAGGCCTGCACGGTTTTAATATGGGTGTGCTTCGTTCCCGCCCCACCAAGGGCAAGAAGTGGCAATATTATTTCTATGCAGAGCTGGAAGGGGACGTGCGTACCCCCGCAGGCGAGGATATGCTTAGGATGCTTGGGCGCTTTTGCGATTGCCTTAAGCACGTAGGTACCTACGAAAAAGGAGAATAAGCTTATGGTGCTGACGGTTAATTTGCCCGATAAGGCATACGATATTGTAATAGAAAAGGGCGTGCTTGAAAAGGCGGGCAGTTTGCTTAACCTTAATCGCCGTTGCCTGGTGGTTACCGATGACGGCGTGCCTGCCGAGTATTCCGATAAGGTTGCGGCAAGCTGTGCCGTACCCGTAAAGGTGGTTTTGCCTGCGGGCGAGGAAAGCAAAAGCCTTAATAATTTTGAAATACTTTGTAAAACCATGCTGGATGCGGGCTTTACCCGCAGCGATTGCGTAGTTGCCGTAGGCGGCGGCGTGGTTGGCGACCTGGCGGGGTTTGCGGCTGCGTGCTATATGCGAGGCATAGATTTTTACAACCTGCCAACCACCCTGCTTTCTCAGGTGGATTCTTCGGTGGGCGGCAAAACGGCAATAGATTTTTACGGCGTAAAGAATATAATCGGCGCCTTCCATCAGCCAAAAAAGGTGCTGATAGACCCTACGGTCCTTAACACCCTGCACCCCGATCATATCGGCGCAGGCTTGGCAGAGGCGCTTAAGATGGGGCTTACCTCGGATAAAGAGCTTTACCGTCTGTTTAAAGAGGGTAGGGCAAAGACGGATATAGTTAAGGTAATAGAGCTTGCGTTAAAGGTAAAAATATCCGTAGTAGAGCAGGACGAAAAAGAGGGCGGGCTTCGCCGTATACTCAATTTCGGCCACACCCTGGGCCACGGCATAGAGGCGCTTCAGGGCAATAACGGTCTGTATCACGGGCAGTGCGTAGCCTTGGGCATGATACCCATGTGCGGCGACGGGCTTAGAGAAGAGCTTGTGGAAATACTTAAATCCCTTGACCTGCCAACAGAGATCAACGTGGATTTAGAGCAGGCGCTTGCCCTTGCAGCCCACGATAAAAAATGTGAAACAAACGGCGTAAACGTGGTTATGGTGGACAGTCCCGGCACGTTTATTATGGAAAAGCCGGCGCTGGAGGATTGGAAACAGCTTATAAGACAGCGCCTTGGGAGGGCATAAAATGAGCAATAGCATAGGCAGCCTTATACGATTTACCTTGTTTGGCGAAAGTCACGGCGAAGCCATAGGCATGGTTGCCGACGGTTTGCCCGCAGGTATCGCCGTCAGCGAGGCGTTTATAAACAAACAGCTTTTGCGCCGCCGTCCCGCCGGTGCCATATCCACTGCCAGAAAAGAGGCAGACGCCTACAGAATAATAAGCGGCGTGTTCGGCGGCTATACCACGGGCGCACCTCTTTGTATAATAATTCCCAACAACGATACCAGAAGCAAGGACTATGAGGAGCTGACCTATCACCCCCGTCCCGGCCACGCAGACTATACTGCCCTTGTAAAATACGGCGGCTACAGCGATTACCGTGGCGGCGGACATTTTTCCGGCAGACTTACCGCACCCCTTACCGCCATGGGCGCTCTTATACAAAGCGCTCTTAAGCAAAAGGGCATAGATATAGGCGCACACATATATTCCATGGGTGACATAAAGGATAAGCCCTTCACCCCCGCAGCAGAGGAGCTGCAGGCGGCAACGGAAGGTTTTCCCACCGTTGATACTGCCGCAGGCGAGGCTATGGAGCAGTATATATTAAAAGCAGCGGCAGAGGGCGACAGCGTAGGCGGCGTAATAGAAGCGGCTGTAACGGGCGTCCCCGCAGGCGTTGGCGAGCCTTGGTTTGAAGGTGTGGAAAACGCACTTGCCCGTGGGCTTTTCGGCATCCCCGCCGTTAAAGGCGTAGAGTTTGGCGCAGGCTTTGGCTTTGCCGCCATGAAGGGCAGTCAGGCAAACGACCCCTTTACCGTTAAGGACGGCAACACCGTTACCGCAAGCAACAACAACGGCGGCATAAACGGCGGCATCTCCAACGGTATGCCTGTGATTTTCCGTGTGGCAGTAAAGCCTACACCGTCCATCTTCAAGGAACAGGACACAGTAAATCTTGCCGCAATGGAAAATGCAAAACTTGTCCTTAAAGGCCGCCACGATCCTGCAATCTTCCATCGGGCAAGGGTGGTTGTGGACAGTATGACAGCCCTTGCACTGCTTGATCTGCTGATACAGCGCTATGGCGAAAGGTGGCTGTGCGAATGAAAGTTGGACTTATAGGGGAAAAACTGGGTCACAGCTTCTCCAAACCGATACACGAACAGATTGCGGATTACACCTACGATATAA
>JAZUNS010000035.1:0-3648 GCA_045604285.1 Eubacteriales bacterium | reverse complement strand
TCTTCTGCTGCTCATGACTCCCCCCACTACTCACTACGTTCGTAGCGGGGACCCCGTTTGTCCGCAGAAAACACATTTTTATTATTTACACCCCGATTGTCCGCAGAAAAGACTTTTTTATTGCATAACTTATAAAAATATGGTAAGATAAGCTATATTAAAAATTTCGGAGGGCGTTATGGCAAAATCTTGGTTTTCTAATCTTTTTTCCAAAGGAACAGAAAAAAGCTCGGAGCAACTTTCCATCCCCAATACGACAGATATAGCGTGGAATATAAAGGACGGCGTGCTTACCATATCGGGCAAGGGTGCTATCCCCGATTTTAAATCTGTTTCCAACGACCTGTGGCTTGGCAAAGAAAGCGAAATAACCAAGGTTGTTATAGCGGACAGTGTTACTTCCATAGGCGACTATGCGTTTAAGCTGTGCGGCAACGTTAAAAGCGTTAGCATCGGGGACAGCGTAACCTCCATCGGTATACACGCTTTTGAAGGATGCTCCAAAATAGAAAGCATAACCCTCGGTAACAAAGTGACAACCGTTGGCGAATATGCATTTTACGGGTGTGACAGTCTTAAAACCATAAACTTCCGCGGCAGCGAGGTGCAACTGAAAACCATTGAAGTTTGCGAAAACAACGATGCCTTCCTTTCCGCAAAAAAGATTTGCGCTTCTTCCTCCGCCCCAGCCGCGCCCAAGCCCGCACCTGCGGCAACCTCCGTACCCGGCTCTGTAAGCTGGACTCTTGTTGACGGCGTGCTGACCATATCGGGCAGAGGTCCTATGAAAAATTATAAAGGAAACTCTACGGGGGACTGGTTTCCCCAAGCAAAAGAAATAAAGCGTGTGGTTATAGATGACGGCGTAACCACCATAGGCAATTACGCTTTTTACGATTGCACAAACCTTGTAAGAGTAATTATACCAAACAGTGTAACCTTTATAGGTGAGTGTGCTTTTTACAATTGTTCCTCTCTTGAAAAAATAACCATACCCGACAGCGTAACCTTTATAAGTACATGCGCATTTTCTGACTGTGCCGCCATTGAAAGAGTAAGCATTCCAAGTAGCGTAACATCTATAAATGAGTATACTTTTAGTGATTGTACAAACCTTAAACGCGTAAGCTTACCCGATAGTGTAACCTCTATAGGCGACGGTGCATTTTCACATTGCTACAGTCTTGAAAGCATAAATATCCCCAATGGCGTAACTACTATAGGAACTTCTGCTTTTTCAAAGTGTAAAAGCCTTGAAAGCATAGTTCTGCCTGAAAGTATAACTGCTATAAACGGATTTGCGTTTTCTGACTGCGAAAACCTCAAAAGCATAAGTATACCTAACGGTATAACCGTCATGAATGAGTTTTTATTTTTTGAATGTAAAAATCTTAAAAGCATAAGTATCCCCGCCGGTGTGACCTCTATAGGCGACGGTACATTTTTTAATTGCGTTAGCCTAAAAACCATATATTTCGGCGGAACCAGACAGCAATGGAAAAGCATTAGCTCTGCTTGCGGGAGAAAAGAGCTTGAAAAAGTTTCAATAAAATACAACTCTAATATGTAAACCTTTAATTACAAAAAATATGTAAAAATTTCGGAGGAGCGTTATGACCTATAAAAGCAAAGACTGGGTGTTTACCCTGCTGGCGGCGATAATCGTTTTCGTGGGGTGTATAGTTAATTTAAGTGGCGGAGATACGGACGAGGAAAGCTATTCTTATAACGACGAAAGCTCTGCAGAGGTGCAAGAGAGCATCTCCTGGGACCTGACTGACGGCGTGCTGACCATATCGGGCAAGGGAGCAATGCCGGATTTTGAGGATACTTCTGAAGACTTATGGCAGAATCGATACAAAGAAGTAACCCACATTGTTATAGAGGATGGTGTAACAAGCATCGGCGACTTTGCGTTTTATTCGTACAAAAACCTTGAAAGCGTAAATATTCCGGATAGCGTTACAACTATCGGCAATTATGCGTTTTGTTACTGCGAAAACCTTACAAATGTAACTATTCCCGACAGCGTAACTACCATTGGAGATTTTGGATTTTATGGTTGTGAAAGTCTTACAAGCATAAATATTCCCGGTGCTTTAATAAACATTGGCGAAAGAGCGTTAAATAATTGCGACAGTCTTACAAGTATAACCGTAGGCGAAGGAAACCAATACTTTACAGATGAAAACGGTATACTTTTCAACAAAGACAAAACGGCTATTATTAAATATCCTCCTCAAAAATCGGGAGTTAGCTATACCATTCCCGATAGTGTTATTATCATAGGCGACTATACGTTTTATTGTTGTAACAGTCTTATAAGCATTGGTATTCCTGACCGTGTTACGACTATCGGCAATTATGCGTTTGCCGGCTGTGAAAACCTTACAAGTATAACCGTTCCCGACGGCGTAACTACCATAGGCGACCATGCGTTTTATTATTGTGAACACCTTACAAGTATAACCGTAGGCGAAGGAAACCAATACTATACGGATGAAGACGGAATACTTTTTAACAAAGATAAAACGGCTATTATTCAATATCCTCCTCTAAAATCGGGAGATAGATATACCATTCCCGATAGTGTAACTGCTATTGGTGACGGTGCATTTTCCACTTGTGATAGCCTTACAAGTATAACTATTCCCGACGGTGTAACCTCCATCGGCGACTGGGCGTTTTATTCTTGTGATGGTTTTACGAGTATAACCATTCCTAACAGCGTAGATGCTATCGGAGACTATATGTTTTACTATTGCAAAAGCCTTACAAAAGTAACCATTCCCGACAGCGTAACTGCTATTGGCTATAGAGCATTTCACTATTGTGACAGCCTTAACACCGTATACTACGGCGGAAGTGAGGGGCAGTGGAACAATATTGATATAGAGGATGACAACTCCCCCCTTACCGGCGCAAACATAATTTACAACTACAACTAAAACCATAAGGGCTTTTGGAAAATCCAAAAGCCCTTATTTGTCTTTTTATCGCTAAACGGGCAAAAACTACTTGATTACGGTGGAAAAATATGATATTCTAACCTTAATAAAGTGGTAGAATTGTGATTTTTTTAACATAAACGGAGGTTTTTATGAGCAAATTTACAGATTGGTTGTTTACCCTTCTCGCCTGCATAATCCTTTTCATTGGTTGTGTAACCATTATTTCCGGCGATAACGCTCAACCGCAGGACGGTTTTGCCGTTCTGCTGACGGCCGTGTTTGCCTTTTTTAGCTTGATAGATACCAAGTCTGTCAAGGGCGGGAACGTTTCCGTACCCTATACAGCTCCTAAGTTTGAACCCGACGAGCCCAAACCCACCCCCGCTGCACCTAAAAAAACACCGGTTGCACCCAGACCTACACCGGTTGCACCTAAACCCGCACCTGCAGCGCCTAAACCCGCACCGGTTGCACCTAAACCCGCACCTGCAGCGCCTAAACCCGCTCCTGCAGCACCTAAACCCGCACCAAGTCGGATCGTAGCCATGTCGTTCTGTGAGCCAAGGAGTTGGGGAAACATGTTGTCTTCCTAAGACCGCTTGGCCTCCGACTTTGCAGCGCCTAAACCCGCACCGGTTGCACCTAAACCCGCACCTGCAGCGCCTAAACCCGCTCCTGCAGCACCTAAACCCGCACC
>JAZUNS010000034.1:0-11951 GCA_045604285.1 Eubacteriales bacterium | reverse complement strand
TATAAGCGTAATTCTTGTCATCGGAGTGAACGCCGTAGTCAAAGTTGCGCTCGTCGGCATACTTGCCGTAATCGAAGGAACGCTCGTCGTTATATACACCTTGCAGATAATCTCTCTCGGAGATCCAGCGATTGTATTCGTCCATATATCTTGAATAATCTTGAGCCTCTTGATTTGCAAGCATACCGTACTGATTGTAAAGCTCTTGCCCCTCTTGGTTGTACTTATCAAGCGCCATTCCGTAAAGCTCCGGCACTACTTCATTCAGTTGTGAGAGATATGCTTGATATGCTTGGTTTCCTGCCGTTGATGCATACGAATTGCCATAACCGCCCGTTAAATTGGCCGCCTGCCCCATAATATCCGCCGTAGCGAGCTTGCCCATTTGTGCGTATTGGTCTCTGTACTGCTGATAGAATGCATCGTTGTTAAGGTCATAGGAAAACTCTTCTCGGTTAATGATTTTGTCGATGATAGAATTAACCTGCCCTTGCCATGTGGACTGATAATCGTTTGGCTTTGCTCCCATTTGAGAATTTAGCGCCGCGAATGCTTGTGCCACAGTCTCGCTTCCAGCGTAATCGTCATAGGTGAACGATCCGTAATTGAACCCAGTATTTTTGTTGGCATTATTTGTTTTGTTGACGCTATTTATGTTATTATCGCCGATTATATTGGTGTTCCCAGTGTTTGCGTTATTGGCATCCTTTGAATTATTAACATTCGCGCTCTTACCGGCCAAAGCATTCCAAGTATCCAGATGAGCAATACCGTCAATACTTAAATTGTTTTTGGATTGATAATCCAAGAGAGCTGCTAAAGTTCTGCCGCCAAAGATCCCGTCTTCTGAAAGGCTATAACCGTTTTTATTTAATCGTTCCTGCAATTGACGAACAATAGGACCTTCGGAGCCTTCGCCTACTTCTATTTTATCTTTTATGCTAAACATTCTGTATTTTCCTCCGTTGCTTATTCTTTATCCACGACAACACGGAGCCAATCGCTCCATTCGGAACCATCTTTATAACGAAAAATTGTAGTATCGTTGTAATGCTGTATTTGTCTTATACACCCTTCGTATATTTGTATCACTTCAAGGCCAAATCCACCGTCTTTATACGGAGAATCTGATATGTATTGTGAATTTGCAGCATCGGGAGAATAATATCTTCCCGGCGTTACAACATCGTTGAGTCTGATAGGTTTATCAACTGTTGCTACCAATAACGTGCCGGGCAAATAACTGTCTATTCTACCACCTTTTACAAGTGCGGCCACCTCATCCGATACAATCGTGCGGACTATACTGCGTATTTCCCTTATATTCATACTTTGGCTATTTTCAGCGCCATTCTTTGTTTTTTGCGATGAGAAACTTGCGTCATTTGTATATAAGCCATTTAAAGCAACTTGCAATTCTCCCACAAGCTTAAAAAGGTATTTTTGCGTTTGTTTTAGTTGTTCTTTTTCAGTCCAACCATCAATGTTGGGTAAGCTAAGGTTGATATACATTACAAAGAGCTCCCTTCAGTGATAGTTTTGCAAATGGAATATATCTTGGCATTTCCGTTACCGACAATCTTCAGTCGCAAATGATCGCACCTATGCGGAATAACGGGTACAGAAAAAGTGTTAAGAGATGAACCTTTTATGCTGCATAGCTTTTTCCACTCTCCGTTTGAGTCGTATTGCACAAAAAAGTGCACGGTAGTATTAAGCTCAAGCTTTATCCTTACGTCAATACGTGAAATATACTTTTTGCCCGGAGAATCGGTTCCTAAAACTCCGGTTATTGCTTCCCACGTTATTTTTGCTGTATCCTGCTTGGTGCCGCTACCTCTAACTGTCTTTATGCTTTTATCCGAAGCATCAATGTAGAACAGCTCACCTCTGCAATAGCAAAATTCTAATGCATGGGAGTTATCCTCTTTGTGCCACATCCTTTTCTGCGAATCATACACAAAAAATGTATGACCTGCATTTATATCTTCCATACATACGTAATATTTATTACCGATAGCCCCGGCAACCGCATTGTAATACTCTACATTGCCCAGGGCAAAAGAAACCTCTGTGGGAAACGAGCCGTCATAACTGCATATTGCGGAATTTGATTTGTAAAAAAGCACTTCGTTTACTATCGCAAGGCTTTTTCCGCTGCCAATTTGCACTCCACGGCAAGCAGTTGTTTGCATTTGATAATTTGCCGGATAATTACCATACACTTTATGCAGATAATTTTCCTTAAAAAAAAGCGGGTACCCGAGATGCGTAATAGCACCGGTAAACGGTCCGGCTGTACCGAGGGATACTGTATAACTATCCGTGCTTATTCCTTCAAAACAACTCCAGTTTTTAAAATCTCCAAGCTTAGAGGCATAGATCTCGTTAACAAATTCGTTGTTGACGGATAAACCGTACCTGCAACCCCATAAGCGGTTTCCGGACTCGATAATAAAGTCCATATTGGGCATTTGTCTTTTAACAGTGATTGGGTTTAATTGACCTTTTACGCAGTCAATAATACCGATGACGATAATATAGTCGTCGCCGCGACCTTGAATTATCATTGTGTTATTGAGGTCTTTAAGTTCCTCTACCTCAATGCCTGATATTGTTACGCCGTCACCTACCTCAAAAGGAATACCTATTCCTGTAGCGGTTATCTTTACATATGTTGTGGCTATAGAAACCCACATAGCGCCGGTAGCTGAATATTGCTTAAGGGTATGAGGTGCATACGATGTATCTATCCAATAATCAAGATCGGCGGGGTTTTCAGGTGCCTCGGAACTGATAGTTACATCATCACCTGAGTAATCCGTACCGTCTAATTTGCAGTGCGTAAACGTAGTTTCCGATATAGTTGTTACCGAGGCTTCAATCGCTCCAAAATCAAGCCCTATTGTATTTACCCACATCTTGTCCGGCATTACAATGATATAACTTCCCATAGATACAAGTGTTTTGGGGCAATTTTCCTCCGATGTCGAAAGCCCCATTTCTACCCTATATCCGTTTATTACAATGTCAGAACCATCTACATAACAAAGGGTATCCCTCGCTATCATACCCTGTGGGCTTTTGAGGTTTGCGAACGTCCCTCGTTGCGCTCTCGGAGAAAGAAGAGGGTAATCGTCAGAGGTCAGGTTCATCATATCGTAAAATTCTCCGGCGCTGATACGAAGGTTGTGATTATATCCTCCGAATACAGTTATCATTTCTCTTGAGGTGGATATTTCGGATAAAATAGGATATTTCATATTTCTTACTCCTTAAAAGTAGAATCGTTTCCCTCTGCTTATAGGCATATGTTTACGGTTATAGTAGTTTTCAAAAGCGGAATATGCCGCATTGAACATTACCATACTGTTGTTGTACTTGCCGTATTCGCCGTTGTAATAGTCTATCTTCATTTCAAGATAACGCAGATATAAGACATCATACGGCGCAGGGGCAAGCAGTTCTGTTGTAATGTCCGTGTTTATGTCATAGCCGAAAAAAGGCACGCCCTCTCCGTCGTGGTGAGTGTCAATGATTTCAGTTTTTATCATTCCGTCCAACTCAGACAGCCATAGGATTTTTTGCGGCTCGCTGTATGCGTTAGGTTTTACCTCGTTGGTTCTGCTGATAGCTTCGCTAATGGTCATAGTTGCCTCCTATTGAAGAAAGGGAGCTTTGCGCTCCCCCTTAATTACACGGTCGCACCGGGCAAAGGTGCATTTGCCTCTTTCAAAAGTGCGTCAACGTGCTCGTCCATTTTTTCTTGTGCCGCAAGAGATCTCTCTATCTCTGCTTTGATGTGAGGCGGCACCATAGACTTTTTGCCTTTAGGTAACAGATAGCCCACACCGTTTACGCTTACAAACAGATTAGGCTCGTCGTTGGCAGGACCGCGAGGAATAAATACCTCAACACGGTCGTCTTTCTTGGTAGGTACAGCTTTCTCGGTAGTTGCGTTTTTATTGTCTTTTTCCATGTTTATTCCTCCTTAATAAAAAAGCGAGGGGCAGGGGGTTAGCCCTTACCCCCCTCAGAAAATTAGTTTGCTTCGTCGGTTGCGCTGTAACTGGAGCAGCTCATAATGCGAAGCAGACGTTCAGCGTAGAGAATGGTTGCGCCGTTGGTCTCGAACTTATAACCGATAGTGCTGAACTGGTTAAGAGGACCGCCTACCTGAGACTTGTCCTTAACAATCATTTCAAGCGCACCGCCTTCGGGGTCGATGATACCGAATGCGTCCTTGCCAAACATATAGTTAGCGTAGGTTACGCCACCTGCCTTGTTTGCGTAGTCGCCGTCAAGGACGGGGGCAAATACGTTTTCAATAAAGCGACAGCCGTGGAGCTCGCCAATTTCACCGTTGTATATTTCCTCGGGCTTTGCGTACTTGTGTGCTTCAATCCAGTCCTTGGACTTGCGGAGGTCATATGCAACAGAGGGGTGAATAACAGCGTAATACTTGCCGTTGATGGTAGGCACGCGGTTCTTCTTCATAATGGTAACAGCCTTTGCTACCATATCGGGAGTGAAGGCACTCATTACGGTGTCGGTTGCTTCCATAAGGTTGGCGCCGGTAGGCGTACTTACGAAGGTTCCGTCTGCTATATTGATGTTGTCACAGTAAAGCACGTTGGTATTAACGAGAAGCGCATCGCGGATAAGAGTCTCCTGCGTTTCTGCCGCAGAAGCGCCCATTTCCTCAGTTGCGCCGAGAATAACATCATCGTAGGCACGAAGTTCGAGAATATCGGTAACAGCGGCATAGGTACCGTACTGGTCAATGGAGCCGACCTTAGAACTCATGCCGAACTTCTGACCGGTAGGGATAACGCCCTCCTGAAGCTTGGATGCCTTTGCAAAGGTGTTCCACTTCCTCCATTCGACGTTCTTGCCGTGCTTCTTGGGAAGTGTCTGTTTCTTTGCGAACTGAGCATAAAACAATTCAACACGAGCATTCTCAAGCAGTTCTGTGTCGTAAAACGTCTTGAGCTCGCCAGCCATGGTGTTGACGGAGTCAAACTCCTGCGTGTCAGAACCGTTATAGGCGTTAACGTAATTGCCGGTAGCATTAACAAGGGTACCGGCATCAGCAAAAAGCTGAAGATTGAGTAACATAAAAATAATCTTTTTCATTATTTTTCTCCTTCCGAAAATTAAGTGGTTTGTTGGAGGGAGAATTGTATGCGGTTATCGTCTTCCGGGATACACTTTCTCCCCACGAGCCATCCTTGCACGAAGGTCTTTTTTAAAAGCCTCTCTCTGCTCTCGGCTCGCTTTGCTATAGTCAAATGTTGTTACGGAAGGTGCTTGACCGGAGGTGCCGGCTTCGTCTGGACGTCTGCTGCCTGCTTGTATGGAGTTTGATATCTTCTGCGCTGTTGCCTGTGCTGCCGCCTTCATGGCGGCTATTTGTAACTCATTCCTATGTACGGCATAATAAGCGTCCTCAACACTAATACCGATATTAGGTGCGGTCATACGGGCAAAAGCAGGATTTTGAAGTTCCTTTCTTAAGTCGAAGTTAGGGAACACTTTTCTCATTTCTTCGCTCTGCTGTTGGAGGCTGTCGAAGTGTTTCCTTATCTTCAGCTCCTCCAAGTTTTTGGCTTCTTCTCTCTGCTGTCTGGCCGTATCCCTCTCCTGTTGGTCGATTTTCTTGGCAGTTTCAACCGATACACCCATTTCAAGCGCTTTGTCCTCGTAGTATCCATCGTCGTCGCTGATTGCTTTTGCAAGCGCATCATAATCCATATCTGCAGGATCAAGGTTATGCTTTCTCGCCAGCAATTCAAGGGCAGGTGTCAGTTTTCCGAGCTTTTCTTCAGCGCTCTTGGCAGATCTAAGGCGTGATTGAACAACTGCCTGCATCTGCTTGTTGTATTCGGGGTCTGCCATAATCTCGTCCCAACTCATACGAGCGGGCGCATCGGTCTTGTTTCCTTCCGTAGGGTTATCGGCAGCGGCGACCTGCTCTTTCTTTTCGCTCTCTTCACCTGCCGTTGTTTCGGTATTTACCGTATTTTCGGCAGGCTTGGCGGCGTATTTCGCCCGTCTGCGAATTTTATCCTCGGGAACACCCAATTCCCTCAGTCTCTGTCCGGCGTCAACAGCCGCATTTTCGCCCGTTGTGGCACCACCTTCACCACCGTCTCCGGCTCCTTCGCCGGCAAACAACTGAAGGTTAAGCCATTTTGTTTTCTTCATGAGTAAATCCTCCGATATAATCTACCGCTATTGGGGCGGTGGGTCCCTATACAATGCCCGAAGGCTTATATACTTAATTGATAATGGTGTAGCTGATATTCTTGGGGTAATTCCTCGCCAATAGCTCATAGCCACCGCATAACGTATCAAACACAAGCGTAACTGCAAGACGGGATTCTCTTTTAGGTTTACAAGACACCACGGCATCCCCGGGCTTAAGTTGCAAAATAGGCTTTTTTACTTGTTTTGCCTTGTGAGTGTTTTTTACAAACGAGGCTAACGTGTAGGCCAATATAGATGCCGACGCACAAACGAGGTCGTGGCCGGGGTCGCCGCTGTGGGCGTGTCCTTCTACCGTCACCTTACAATTGCTTCTATCGTAAACGACCTTAATCAACTTCCCCACTCCTTTCAATTCGGCTGTGATGCTTGGCTCGTTCGGCTTCGCGCCTTTCTTTCCGTGGCCGTTTGTTTGTCTCCTCTGCCTGCAATATTGTCGCTTTCTGTGAGCTTTGCTATCGTGCTTTGCGCACTTTGCGCAGATACTGCTGCATTACCCGTTGTCTCAAAAACGTCCTTAGCAATTGCCTCTGCCGCTGCAGGGTCATATTGCTGAGCAAAAGCTAAAGCGAGTTGCATGTACTGCAGAAGCTTTTGATAAATTGTGCCGTTCTGCGCTACCTTTTGCATTATGCCGTCCTTCCCGTCAAACTCCATCATGTCAAGACACATAAGTGTTTGGTCTGTCATTCGTGGATTGAAAAATCCCAGTTGGAAAAATTGCACTGCAAGCTCATTCTGCGATATCTTGGTGTACACATTCTTTTTCTGTGCAGATACCGTAATGTCGAACACGGGAAGTCTGTACCCCATATCCTGCCCGAAGTCATCGCCCTGGTGCTGTGACCGTATGCCTGCATTTGTGTAGCTTACATACTGCTCTGCGCCATACTGACCGAGTATGCGAAACTTACGGGGCAGATCGTAAAACTGGCGTATAAGCTCAATACAAATTTCTATAATCTCGCTGTACGCACGGTACGCCGCCCGCGTGCTGTCCTTACTCCCTTTGCCGCTTGCTTCCTGTAACGCCGCAATAGCAGAAGCAGCAGTCACGCCGGAGGTAACGTTGCCCGTACTTGTTTCGGTATTGCCCGATGTCTCGCGTAGTTCTTGTATTGTTCGGTCAAGCACGTTTATATAGTTGGAATCAAGAGGGGTGTGTTGTATTGGACGAAGTGCGTCTTCGTTTAGATTGCTTACGTGAACAATACGGTTTTTAAGGTTAAGGAACTCTTCCTCATTCACCCCGCCGTCGGTGCGAGAGAAATAACGCGGTAAAGAACCGGCCATTGCGTTCTCAACAAAGCTCGTGTTAAGCAAGTCGATAGTTGTCTGAGGATTCCTGCACAAATCGACGAAGCCATAACCGCAAGGCGAACCCTCTATAGGAAACAGCGCATCGAACACATAAGGATACATGCCGTGGTCATATAAGCCTCGTTCTGCGGCAGAAAGCCCCGTTTCAACCATAATAGGTTGTCCATTTTTGTCTATCAGCTGCTGTCCTGTTCTTTGGTCTACTGCAGGCTGTGTAGGTCGTTGTACATCATTCTCGGTTGCGTATATGACTTCTTCGCCCACATATTTGCAGTATTGAAGCGTATTTTTGTCGTTTATATACTTGTGATAGTAAACCTCGATAACCGTGTGCTTGTTCTCTGTGTTCACACTATCATCGTACAGAAACTTCGTGTTGACAAAGGACTGCCCTTTTAGCTTCCCTGCAAGTTGCGGATATCTCTGTTCGAGGATATCTTTGTCCCACAACTCGGTATGGAAGAAATAACGACTCTTTTGTATGTCGGTAACACCCGGTTCCCAATAGATATTAAGCAGATTAACTCGCTGAACTGTTATATCACCAAGACCGTTCAGCTTGGATTTATCCCAAATAACCTTATATACACCGGTGCCGGTCTTAATCTTTTGCCACATGGTGTCGGAATAAGTGCTTTCAAAGCGGTTCTGCTCAAGAATACAAGGGATAATGGCAGAAAGCATGCGCGCTTCACTTTTGTCGCCTTCCTCGCGGGGTAATATGTTTGGTTCGGGATATGCATCCATAGCATCGGCGTGTTTGGATACGATAACGTTATGTAGCCAACCCGATACGCTTGTATATTCTCCATCCTTACCGATGTTGGTTTCTTTCTGTTCCTCCGTTGTGTTGCGGAGCTTCCACCAATTTTCAGAGGATAATATGCGCTGTTCGGTGCGGCTCTTACCCGATTTGTATTCTTCAAGTACCTTCGTGAACTTCTTTATCTGTTCGGGACCAATGACCGCCTGACCAGCTTTTATCGCCTGCGATTGTCCTTCTGCCGTTTGCTCACGCTGTTCTGCGGCAGGTTTCTGTTCGAGTTCCATAGGGTGTCTCCTCTCTTAATATCGCCGTATCTCCGTGAACTGATTTAACGGGTCTGATACGATAGGTTTCTTTTCAATCGGTGCGATAGGTTTTATAGGTCTTGACATACACATATATCGCACTTCGTCAGGACAATGGTCCTCAAGAGTTGTGTCTATATCTTCGGGCTTGGTTTCCGAATACATCATAAGCGGAATAGTGCGTATAAACGCCTTGCAGTTATTGAACACATACATTCTCGGGTAGCCGTTTTCGTCAAACTGCAAACGGTAATGTACTTGCATCCACCCTGGTATTCGTTTATGGTCGCCCGGTGAGAAGTATATCCCATACCGAGCCGCCGTTTCAGCAATGCTCTCGCCTCTGGAACTGTCCCATATAGCAGGGTCGGCAACGCTGTCCACTATCTTGCGGCCCTTTAGCCACGGATGTTCTCGCTCAAAATCTCTTATTCTGCGGAACTGCTCGTCAGGGCTCCACTTAACACCCTCATTAGGTGTCTGCGTGCAACCGTACATTTCCATAATGCGATATAAGGTGCCGTCATAGTCCACCGCCCAATATCCAAGGGAAAAGGGCTTGTTGTACCCAAAGTCATAGGAGCGCATTATATTCCACCCTCGTGGCGGCTCAAACGGCTCTATAACATGCGTAAATCTGCGCTGCTCCAACGCTTCCTCTACCGTAATTCCTGCCTTCGTGCATAGGTCAATATCGGGTGTAGGTCTAAAGTCCTCGAAGAACTGTCCTTCGAATATATCCCACCGCCCATATAGCCACGCTTCACGGAGCTTTGGCGGCAACGCCTCCAACTGTTTAATATAGTCGGGCTGACTCTCCATCAACGCCTTGTTGTCAGTAACAAGTGCTTGTATAAAGCAATAGTCCTCCGGCACTTCGCCGTCCTCGTACTGCTTGTCTATAAACAAACGCTTGATATATCCGTGAGAGGCACCACCGGGGTTGCAGGTGTAATATATACGCTTTGGAAAGTCGTTAACACCACGCACGCAGGCGGTTATCTTCTTGATCCACAACTCCTGAAGCTGTGTGGCCTCGTCAAGGAAGATAACGTCATACTCTGCGCCCTGGTATTGGTCAAGGTCTTTATCGTTATTACAATAGCCAAATTTAATGGTACTACCGTTGAGAAAGGTGAATATCTTTTCCGACTTGTTATACCGTGCTATGCCGTACAGTTCTTCCCTCAACTGATTGATGTGGTTGTTAACCAATTCGGGATATGTACGACGCACAATAAGCACCTTTATGCCCTTAAAACGCAAACACAGACGCTTTGCCTTGTCTCGTACCGCCCACGATTTACCGCCGCCACGTGCGCCGCCGTAGGCCGTATGCTTGGCATGGGAGGATAGAAACAGCTTTTGCCGCTCGCTCGGCTCTTGTAAAACAAGTCGTTGCTTACTCATTCCATTCCTCTTGTCCTGCCATAAATACAACCTCTATCTCTGTGGCTGTATCATCTTCCTTGTCAACCTGTCTACGAAGGTTAGCTATACGTGCCTCCTGCTCTCTGCTGTCCGCATCGGACTTAATACCAAGCAGCTCCTTAAGGTCGCACAAGGACGCTGTTAACCGTCTGACGGCCGTGGTGTCCTTTGGATCTACCGCTTTTATAGCCGCCGTCAGCTTGGAGGTCATTTTGTCAACCATATCGTTGTACTTCACCACCTGCAACGCCTTCTTAGAGGATATTTTTCCGACGCTTTTAGTAATTGTATCGTTTTTAATTTGTTCGCGTAGTTCTGCCCATTTTTCAGCCTTTGCCCGGTTGCAAATGGCAGTTACACCAACGCCGTATTTTTTAGCGAGCTTCCTGTATGAAGAAGACTCGTCACGGATATATTCTTCTCGAATGGCATTCCAATCCACACAGGAGTAGCTCCTTTCTGTTATATTACAACTCAATTTTACACCACGCAGCGCCCGTATCTAAACACCCCCCCTCCCTCTAAACGCAAAAAAGAAGCCTTTCGGCTCCTTCCCTGTCGATATATTAACCGCCGCCATATTTGTTCATGAGCATTTTACGCACAGCGCAGTTCTTGTATCCGCGCATATCGTTACAAAACACCGTCGTGTATGCTTTTAGTTTCTTGGTGTCTGTAAACACAAGATTAAGGGTGTTCTCGTCGCTTACCCCTTCACAACAAATACGGTTCGGCTCATGCCTATGATAGAATGGGCAGACTGCATATTTTGATATGAATTTGCTGTTTGACAAGCTAACCACCCTCTCTTTTTTTGTTCCACGCTTCTTTCGTGTAATACTTCTTATCTTTCTCAATTCGATTAAATATGTACTAAAACGGTAAATCGTCATCCGGGGCTAATTCCTCGTAACTGTCTGATGCGCTGCCGGCAGAGAATTGATTTGCCTGCGGCGGCTTAGCGCTCATGAACACTACCTGTTCGGCGTACAGTTCTACCTCTCTATGCTTACCGCCTTTTGTGTCCGTCCATGTGCGAGTGCGAAGGCAACCGATAACCGTTATCTTTTGCCCCTTGGAAAGATGTTGCGCTGACAGCTCGGCGATGCCGTCCCAGGTTACCACTTCAAACCAGTCTACCTCTGCAGTCTCAGCGCCTTTAGCTTTTGGACGGCTAACCGCTATGCGGAAGTTACAAACCGCTTTTCCGCCTGTCGTTTGTTTCAGTTCGGGGTCTGCACCCAGCCAACCCGTCAATACGCACTTGTTTATATCTGCCATTTTCCCTCTCCCTTCTATTAGCAAAGTCGGCACTGGGCGTTTTCGGTATCGGGCAAAGCAAAACGGGCAAGGTTTACTACATGCTCAAGCTCTTGCACAAACTCCTCGCCGATAATACGTAAGGGCGTTATCACCCCTGCAAGAGAGTGCCCTGTTTTTACTGCTATGTAAACGCCTGTCTTGCTGCTTATGCGCTCATACAGCTCAAAGCCTTCGGGCTCGCCTTGGAACGGTTTAAGGTATTTGCCGTCGAGGCATACAAGCCCAATGGAGGTCTCTATCAGCTCCACCGTGCGGCCGCCTATGACAAAGGACAGTCTAAACCGCTTGACAAGCCTTTCATGGTCTGAAAAGTCTTTAAGGTCTATGTGGGCGGGCGGATCCTGTTCGCCAAAGAAAAACTTATTGCGTTTATCTTCGGGCACGTCGAAGATGGTGAATATATGGTCCCGTGTCAACTTGGGCAGATTGTAAACAGGGTAAAACGCCATACCGTCACCAAGCCATTGACAGCCCCTCTCCGTAAACAGCTCTATATGCTTTGCCGCTTTCAGCAAAGACTCAACTTGTTTTATTTTCAT
>JAZUNS010000033.1:0-14950 GCA_045604285.1 Eubacteriales bacterium | reverse complement strand
TGCTTTTTGTTTTCTGCGGTATAGTTATGGGAAGCAAGTTCGCCGTAAGATACGCCGCAAACATCACAAACCGCTTTCGTCTGACAGGTAGCGACATTTGCACCGGTGGAAGTATGTTCGGCCTTAGAACTGTCGATCACGATACCGCAACCGACAACGGTACATTTCTTCCAGTGATACTCACTGTCATTAGACCAAACGTTGGCAGGATTATGTGCATTTGCGGGAATAGGCTGACCGTAAGCAATAATCTCACTACAACCAAGACATTTGGTATCGCCTGTATAACCATCGGTTTGTGTTTTGTGGTTTGCTTCAGCCTGATTTACGAGAGCCGTACCACCAACGTGGGTGGTAGCAACCTTATCGCCAAGGAAGGTGTGGTCGTCGTTGTTCTCTACCTTACCGCAAGCAGAGCAGGAATAGTAGTAAACAGCGTTATCACGGCAGTTACCTTCAGTTTTCAAAGCATCCTGCTTTTTATCTTCCGCAGTGTAGTTGTGAGAAGCAAGTTCTCCATAAGATACACCGCAAACATCACAAACGGCTTGACCTTGGCAATTTGCAGTACCGCCAGAATGCTCTTTTATGTCTAATCTCTCATCGCATTCCACACACTTGTGCCAGTGTTCGGCATCATTGTAAAGCCATATATTGGTATCAGCAGTATGGATGGCGTGTTCAGTGGGTTCTACTATGGCATTAATCACTACATTGCTCGAAGGCATGGTAAAAGTGCTAAATTCCTCTTGTGAGTTATCAAATATGCTATCTCCCGCAGTGGAAGTCCATTTAACAAACTTGTATCCCTCTGGAATTACTGGTGTAAGTTCTACAACTACATTTTCTTCTAGCTGGCAATCATAGGACACACAACCGTCGCTGTCAATATAACCGTTCTCTACAAACACGTTGTACTTATTTGCATTAATATTGTTTGAATCATACGAAGGAGAAATATTACCTGTAGAAGTTTCAAGATGCAGAACCTGTTCATCTTGATTTCCCAAATCTACATTCAACGAATGGGTTGATTGATTGGAAACGGAAATATTCTGAAAATAAGTAACACGTTTGATATCTCCGGACAAATAGTTTGTCAGCTTTATATCCATTTTTCCGTCATCGTATCCTTCACAAACAACTTTATACATTTTGCCATCTACAAAATAAAACTGTTTTATTCCGTTTTCATAAAACACAGAGATATTGCCAGATGTATATACCGTTTCATCAGTAGCATATGCAACCAAATTGTTATTTTCATCATAAACGTATACGTTTACTGGACAAGCAACTTCTATTAATTCACCAAATGTATATCTATTGGTCAATAAATACTCATAATTGACTGTATCGTCCAAATAATAATCAGGATATTTGTTCAGACATTCTTTCCACGCTTCAATCCAAAAACCGGTATATTTTTTTATAGCTTCCGGATTCTCAGCCAACAGAGAATGCAACCAAGTAGTATTAATTTGAAAATGAATATTGTGAGCTGATTCTTTATTCGTAGAAATAATGTCTTTCCAATTTTCAAACCCTATCGCTTTATCCACATAATCATAAGCTGCAGAATTATCCATATCAACGAGTTTTGTTTTAATTTCAAACATATCTAACAACAAAGCTGCGTTAAATTCGGTAGGCGAATTCTTATAATCATTATAGAACTGCTGCAAGGTTTTGTTTGCAAGGTTTTCAACATCTAGAACTGTATGCATCCTAAAATACTGTTCATCTGCTATAACTTGATCAATCATCCATTCTCCTGCATGATACAATGCAAAAGTATACGCCATCCAAGGATGGAGCTTTTTTATGTCTTTGTATAACTCGCCCCAGATCTTGCTATAGGACCACGTTAACCCATTTGTTCCAATTGAAATCATCGTTTCCCCAGCCTGAATACGATTAAGTTCCTCTTCTGTTGCAGCTGAAACGACAGCGTTAATTTCTTGCAAAGCTAACTTTAAAGGTGCATTATCTAAAATATCACAGTTATTATTCATCCTATTTATAATCGCTTTCATGGATTCTGATAAATCCAGCAGCATTGTATATGAAACAAATTGATTTACAGCGTTATCCAAATTTCCTGCTGTTGCTAATACCTTTTTAATATAGCCGGTCGCATCAGCCACTTGCATAATTGATGTCTCATAGTATTTATAGTCAGTAGAAGGGTCTTTTCCATATGTTTTCATGCAAACGCCAACAATCTCTGCCCCTTCATCCTGATTTTCCTTTAACCAACTATAATACCTTGTTTCGTCTGTAATGTTATACCTTGTCTTTATTTCATTCTTAATAAGAGATGATATGTCTTTTGTATAATTTAATATTGCAGAATCCGAAACGTTCTTAACATATTTCAGATTGCTTTCGCATTGAAGCAACTCTAATAAAACAGCCCCGTAAACATCTTTTTCCTCTAACGTTCCGGTTATTACAGACAATCCGCCAGTTTCAATAAGTGCCACAGTATCCTTAATAAGCTTCCAACTTTCATGTGCTACTTCTAACCCAATCGTATCTTTTATTAATGACTCACATGTTCCAAAGTTGTTTGTAAATGCGTATTGCGAGTAGACACCTTCTGCTATATTGCTTGTGCCAGAAGTTATGCTATCGGCTCTATAAATTAAAACACTAAAATCAACATCATCATTACCATCGCTCATTACTACTCGTAAATTGTTCTTCAATGATGGATAAGGATAATTGTTGTCATCCATAGTCCATATGCTATCGAAGTCAAATCCGACAAATGAAGAGTATTCTTTCATCTTATCAGGATTGTTATGATAATTAATACAATTGCTGGATATGACCTCAGAAGAAGAACCACTTCCAATCATAGATTCGGAATTAATAGAATAACAATATTTTACGGTATCTTTAATAATCATAAGGCTGTAACTATATGTACCGAGTATCCCCCCTGCTGATGATAGATTGGATGAGGATGCAATGCCTGTGTTATATGAATATCGAACGGAGCCCCAAGAAATATTCTGTACAAAATTGCCAACAATACCTCCTGCGCTCGCATTTGTTCCAGTGGAATCTGCACGTATGTCACCGTTATTATAACAGTTTTCAAGATGGTAATAGCCTTGGAGCACACCTGCTATTCCGCCGGCCGAAGCATTAGCAGAAGAAGATTCTGTTCCGGCTGTGATTGACCCATCATTATAGTTTTGAGAAGACGTTGTGGCACCTGAATCAACAGTAAATATTCCGGCTATTCCTCCTGCATATGAATTTCCAGAAGTTGAACTCGCTTGAATGTGTCCATAGTTAAAACATCTTGATAGCGTTAGATTACCATTGATAGCGCCTGTAATACCACCTGCATAGATTGTATTATTTTCATTTTCAACAAATAGATTCCCGAGATTTCCGCAATCACTAATCGAAGCTGTCGTTCTTCCTATAACGCCCGCAGCGAATGTTACGCCGTTCTTGTTAGTAATATCAATTTTACCTGAATTAACACAATTTGCTACACTTTTTGTATTTTCTCCGATGATCCCGCCAACTTCCAACTGCGTAGCCGCACCATCACCTGACATTATAGTGATATCGCACAAGGAATGACAATAGTCCACATTGGAGGTGTTATATGCACATATTGAACCTATAGCAGTAATGTTTGCAGTTTCAACTTTTACATTAATAGTTCCCGTGATAAAACAATTGTTGATAACACCTTGATTAACAGCAACAATACCAGTTCCAAAAATAACTCCTGATGTACTGGCAACAGTAATATTAACATTTTCTATGCCAATATTCTTTATGTTGCCGGTGTTTGTGCCTATAAGCCCTGAATAGACCGTAGATGTTGTTATAATGGTATTTTGGCGTATACTTTTTACACTGTGTCCATTCCCGTCCAAAACACCACTAAAATTATTTATGATACTCCAGTTGTCATATATCGACAAATCTATATCTGCCATCAGTATATAATTACCTGCAGTATTGTTACGAATGTTATAAAAATCGGTTGCTGTATAAATAGCGGTATATCCCGTTGGAGTTTCTGCCACGGACTTTATGGGAACAATGAAGTTATCACCAGTATTAATGTATAAAGCATTAACACTCAGTGGAAACGCATAATTTATAAACACAGCTAATATAATTACCAACGAAACTAACCGTTGCCTTTTTTTACCCTCGTGCTTTTCGTTTTTTTTACAGATTTTCATAAACGAATCCTCCATTTTACTGTAGTGGACTATGCCTTAAGAACATAATTTGTATTATGTTCTAATCATACACATCAAACTCTTTGGCTTAAAATTCTACAGATACTATTTTAACATAATTTGGAGAATAAATCAACGGCTTTTGAGCAATATCTTCGAAAAGGTCTCGCTGAAAAAGTATATTCAAGCATGACAAAAGAGCCTTTCCACAATTCTTTCATTTGAAAGTACGGAAAGGCTTTTATTGTCATGCCTTTTTCTGTGCTTTTATTCAGTTTGATTATGTAATTGAGTTTTCAGGTTTAAGACAGATACAACATAATGAAGATTATGTTATTTGCCGATACCGTGGGTATCGGTTTTTTAATAAGGCGAAACCGTCATTCAACGAAGTTATATTATCAGCAGCATATTTTCCATCTTGCGTTTATGTTCTGCACTGGTAGTAATAATATAGATTCTGGTAGTGTTAATGCTGCTATGACCGAGAATATAAGCAAGCTTGACAATATCCTTTTCTATGCCGTAGAATGTGCGAGCGAAAAGATGACGAAGATTGTGGGGAAACACCTTATCAGGAGTTACCCCTGCCTGCTCACACAATGCTTTCATCTCACGCCAGATGTTGCATCGGCTCATAGGTTTGCCCGTTTTTGTGATAAAGATACAGCCTGTAGTAATGCCCTTGTCCCTAATATAATTCAATAGCTTTTTCTGCAGTTCCCGAACGATAAACACCGTTCGGGTTTTATTTTTACAGGAAACAATCGCTTCGCCTTTGCAAACCGCTTCAACAGTAATAAACTGCAATTCGCTAACACGGATACCAGTTCCGCAGATTGTCTGTAGGATCAGGTTCAATCGCTTGTTACCTTTTTCCTTTGCGGCGTTCACAAGACGAATATACTCCGCTTTTGTTAATTCCTTCTCCTCAGAGCAAAATGCTTTCTTCTGCACCTTAAACTGCTTAATGCAACTATCTACCCAACCCATAAACCGCAGGAAAGCATTCACCGCCGCAATCATAGAATTGGCACTTGCAATTTTATATTTTTCAACAAGTGAGGCCTTAAACTCCATAACAACAGCCTTGCAAATCTCTCTTGTTCCAGCAAATTCACAAAATGCCTTTACGTCACGCAAATACTTCTCAATGGTATTGTCACTTTTTTCGTCGTTTTGCAGTTGTATTTGAAAATCATTAATCATATTAATTGCTATTATTCTCTGATTCATACTCGTTACCTCGATATATCTATTTTACAACAGTTCTTCAGCCACTGCGTAAACGAGTATAGAGATGAATGTTGAAAAAGCAAGTAAAATTGTAATATTATGATTATACTCTAAATACACTTGCATTTTGGTTAAGAAACAACTTCATCGAGTGTGAAAACATGAATATTTCCGCATATAAGTAGAAAAATATTCATAACAGTACTTGACAGAACATATGCGCATATATTATAATAGCGTTGTGCATATTTGCACACACAGTCGGAGCTGTAAAGCGATTGAACGACAGAAAGGTTTTATTTTTATGATTGTAGATTTAGTTAATATTTCTTATTAATGATATAGAAGTTAGTGCCACTAGAAGTGTAGAAGAAACAAGTTCGTTGATAGTTTACTTACAAAACAATGGCGACAAAAATCATTTTTGGAGTAATGACAAGTTTTCCTCTATAATTGGAGAGGATATTGACGACTGATTTAAACTGTTGTGACGCCCAATCTCAATTTAGGGATTGGGCGTTTTGAATTGTGGAGGTACATAAAAATGTATATTGTATTTAAAAGCATGGACGAATGGTTGAATAAAGAACCTAATTTGCGCGATAAATTCAAAAGCACATATGATTTTGTATATAAGGGTGCACACGATTATGCCAAACATATGAGTGAATCGGTCAAACAGAAGAGTGGCTTGGATATAATAATAGAATTTAGCGAAGTTCTGTTTAAACAATCTTTAATAGATGCTTTTGACGATTTGCTCAGATTGAAAAACTACCATCCTACGGAAGAACCTAACCCCATAAAAGAGATGTCTTATATTGTTTATTGGTTAATGCGTCACAAGCCTATTAGGTTAGTTACCGAAGATGTTATCAACAATTCTCAGCTGTCTAAAATTGCTAGAACTAAACTTTTGTTTATAAATGAACAATTCGGTGTCAAATTATTAATAAATGCAGCATTTGAGGGAAGTATAGAACAACATTCTTGTGATCATATGTTGAATATGGGACGTTCACAAATTAAGCATTTTAAGCACTTTTTGTTGTACTATTTAACCTACCGTATGGATTCTGCAAAATCATTAGAAGCAATGATGCTTGGATGTACGATTCATCCTGTATGGGAAGTAAATCCAGTTATATGGGACAATCCCCAAATTTCCGAAGAGGATTTTTAAGGAGAATTTGGTATGCATATTGGTAAATGGCAAATTACGAAAAAAGATTTAGTATGGTTTATTATTTGCTTATTTCTTGCCCTCTGTGTCTTTGTAGGATTATTCGTATATAATAACGATGGTGCAACAGCAGTACTATCGGGTGCATCTACTGCGGTTTCTATAGTTTTGAGTATTGTAGCAATATTATATACTATGATTGAGGGTGCAAATAGTTCTAAAGTAAATCAAGAAGCTATCTCAAAGCTTAATCAATTGGATATGCAATTAGAACAAATCTCGAAAAAAACAATTGAAATGAGCGAACTTAAAGCCATACTTAACGATGTGATTCCTAAAGTTGATACCGTTGTTAAGAATATAGGCACATCTACAGGAACTGATGATTTAAGCATGTTTGATGATAAAACAAAGGAAAGCATTGAGCATTTAAGACGTTATATCGGTGAGGATATAGACGATTAATGTGATAGGGGTGGATATATGCCGCTGCATATATCCACCCCTAAGCTGTTTGTTGCGTGAAAATCAATTATTGTTCTGTGTTGCGTAATAAACATCACACAGAAGAGTGAAGAACTAAGGTATATTTTCTGCCAGCAAAAGCCGCAGAAAATATGGGCTTGATTTAAATAAGTTGACGTGATAATAACAAAAGCCTCGGCAGGTCTGCCGAGGCTTTCTGTGTGTAAGGCTATGTATTGGTATTTTGCCGGACCGTTTCACTCTTTACCAAGCAAAATATTCTCAAGAATCACATAGTCGGTAGTGTTGATATAGTCGTCGGGGTTTACGTCGCCTGCGGCGTAGAAGCAGCCCTCCATTTTAGAAACGCCGCTTATGTAACCTTCTACTATAAGGCAATCCGATGCGCTTATTATGCCGTCGCCGTTGGTGTCGCCGCTTATTACTATGGTGGCGCTGTCAACCACGGTGCCGCTGTAATCAAGGCTTTCTACCACAAAGCCCGTGCCTACCACGGTGGCGGAATCTGCCACAGTGCCGTCAAGCTTGCGGGTGCGCAGGGTGTTTATGTTGCTGAAAAGCCCTATAACCTCCGTAGCGCCGGCGCCTAAGGCTACGCCCCGTACCATGCCTTCGTTTACCGTTAATGCCGACGTGGGCTTAAGGCTGAAATCGTCGGTTATTACGGGGTCTGCCGTGTACGTGGTGCTTAGGGTGCGTATAACCGTTTGGTTTTTGTGGTCGCTTATGGGCTGGATAGCCACGTATATGGTGCCGTCATATACCTTTATGCCCTGGGCGGTCTGCATAAAGTCAACAATACGTATTGCTTGGCTTATGGAGGAGTTGCCGCCGTTGGTGTACAGGAACTTATATATCAAAGGAAGGTTCATTTTGCTTCCGCTGCCGCCCACCGTATAGAAAAACTTATTATCGGTACCTACGCCGTCGGCATCAAAGCCCTGGAAGGAATCGTTAGGCTTTTTGTTTTGCACAAAGCTGCTTTTTACAAGGGATGCGGCGTTTTTAAGTGAATAGCTGGTGCCGCCCGCTGCATTTATTGCCTGGTTAAGCAGGCTGGTGGTGTATACGGTGTAGTAAACGTCCTCCGAGGTGAAATGGGTGCGGAAGATGATGCGGTTATCCGCCTTTTTCGTGTGGGATACCGCCACACGCTTTACCGTGGTGGTATCCAGCGCCGCACCGGTTGCGCTGGCGTATGCCGCCCCGTTAACGGTTACAGCCGTAAAGCTTGCGCCGGTGGCGGCAGAGGGGTCGGTTTTATACTCTAACCTTACGGCGGTGGTAGCGTAGTTGTCGCTGCCGTAGACGGGTGCGCCGCCTACCCACAAATAGGTCTTGCCGGCGATGCTTTCGTCAACGTCAAGGCTTTCGCCAAGGCCGTAGCCGCTAAGAAGGATATAGTCCTTCATCACCGCCGTTTTGCCATTGGGGATACAGCGGGAAATATAGGTGTTTGCACCGCTGTTTTGGGATACGTACAGGGTGCTTTTATCCTCGGTATAGGCAAAGTTTTGGACAATGGCGTTTACGGGCAAGCCCTTTAGGGTAAGGTGGTGGTTGGCGTGCATATTGGTTACCCTAACATCGTCCAGGGTGTATATCTTGGTGTTGTTCTTTTTGCCGCTGCTGGTGGTATCGTCAATAAATATGCAGTAGAAGGCGCCGTTAAGCATATAGGCGGTTTCTATCTCTACGTTAGCTTTTTCGCTGACAGTCCAAATCTCTTTAAGGGTTATGGAAGAGGAGGTGTAGGTGTATTTGTATACCATGGGCGTTTGAGAGCTTGACCCGCCGGAGAAGTAAAGGGTGTTGGAGCCCGTAAGGCACATACCCTGCATAGAGCCGTTGGGCAGGGCGCCGTCGTATTCTATCTTTGCCAGCAGGTTGCTGCCCATGGTGGACATGGAAACCGTAGAGGACGCTGCGGAAAGCGCCTTGTTAAGGGCGGAAAAGCTGTAACAGCACAAAAATTGCTTGTAGGTAGAGTCTTTCTTAAGCTTTATCCAAAACATTATCCTGTCGGAATTGGGGGAAACGCCGAAAGCCATTCTAAAGCATCTTGAGCCGGAATACAAAGCGCCGCCGGTGGAGGTTGCATAGACAAACTCGGTAAGCCTTTTTTCGTCGGTTATCTTTGCGCCGGTGGAGGAAGAGGCGTCGGGGGTGTAGATAAAGCGAGATACGTTCCTTGCCCAGTAGGTGTCGGTATACAGGGCGTCGGTAGTATCGGTAATGGAGTTGCTGTTGACGTAAACGTAAACCTGCCCGTCATACTCCGCCACTGCAAGGGCTTCACCATGGCCAAAGTTTTGAAGTATTACGTAGTCAAGACGGGTGGCGGTAAGGCCGTCCTCAGAAACAAGGCAGCGTGACAGATATACGTTAGAGGTAACGCGCTGGGTGGTAAACACGTAGCGGTTGCCCTCTTTATCGTTATAGAAATAAAACTGCTGCACCGCCCTGGTTGTACCCAGATTTTTAAGGGTCATAACCGGGTTGGCAAGCTTAGTGTACGAAGTAGCTGCCGCCGCATCTTGAAAATCAAAGCAAAATATGGGCAGACAGATGAAAAGCGCCAGCAGAAATGCAAAAAATCGTTTCATTGGTGTTTACCTCCGTATTTTCTGTATACGGTTATATGTTACCACGCTTTATTGTAGTTTGCAACGGCTATTTGCTAAAAATGCAGAAAAATGTGTGCAAAACCTACAATTTTCCTGTCGGTTTGGGGCAAAAATATCTTTACATTTACAACTGTATCTGTTATAATGTATCCGATACAACCTGCTGTATTATACGCAGGACAGCGTAAACGGATGTATCCAATACTTTTTAGGACGGAGCTTTCCCCGCCTGCGTGGCGAAAAATTGATCAAGACCATGAAGAATTTAAAAGTTTTCAGAGCCTTGGCGTTTGTTTTGGCGTTGGTTCTTCTTGCGGGCAGCGTTTATCTGCCTGAGGAAAACAACACTGCCGTTATTAACGCCGCCGCTGCTGATGCGGTATTTACCGTACCTGCCCGTTGCCCCTACGAGCTTGATGGGCAATACCTTACGGGTGTGGAGCTTAATACCACAGCAGGCGAGCTTCTTTACTATTTTGCGGGCAAAAACGCTACCGTTACCAAGGCTAACGGCACCGCCGTTGCCGATACGGCAAAGCTTGCTTCCGGCTATAAAATAACCGCCCAGGGCGCTACCGCTACCATCGTTGTGGCAGGCGACACTAACGGGGACGGCACAAGCGGCTCCGGCGATACCGACGTTGTTAAGGCAATCCTTGTCAACGCACAAAGCACCTCCGCTTACGCTAAAATAGCTGCAGAGCTTACCGGTGACGGCGTTATTTCCTCTGCCGACTATCTTAAGCTTAAGTATCTTAAGGAGTGCCAGCTTCTTGTTCAAAGCGCACCCAAGACCGTAAGCGTACCCAACCTTAAGGGCATGACCGAGTCTCAGGCTAAGACCGCCCTTGAAGCTGCAGGCTTCGTTGCGGATATCCGCTATACCATCTCCGGCACCCAGGGTCAGGTTGCTTACCAAAAGACCGAGGCAGGCTATAAGGCAGGCGAGGGCGCAACTATATCCGTTGTTGTTACCTCCGACGGTATGTATACCCCTCTTAACTACGACCGTGTTAAGGGCATTTGGCTGTATCAGTACACCACCTCCACCAGCCTTTTCAAAAACGGCAGCAGCCAGAGATCCGAAAGCTCTTACAGAGAGCTGGTACAGCGTGTTGTAAACAACATGAGCAGGGACGGCTTTAACACCGTTTATTTGCAGATGCGCCCCTATGGTGACGCTTTGTACCCCTCCGAGGTTTATCCTCCCTCTCCTTACGTAACCACCGGCTCCGGCTATAACGGCACCTTCACCTACGACCCTCTTGAGGTGTTCTTGGAGATCGCCCACGAAAAGGGCATTTCCGTTCAGGCGTGGCTTAATCCTATGCGTCTTATGACCACCAGCGGCATAAGCTCCGTTTCCTCTAAGTACAGACTTGGCCAGTGGTATCAGGATACCTCCAAGCGCGGCACCTATATAGTTGCCAACGGCGGCAGATACTATCTTAACCCCGCATATCCCGAAACCCGCCAGCTTGTTGTTGACGGTATTATGGAAATTTGCGAAAACTACGATATAGACGGCATCCATTTTGACGACTATTTTTACATAAGCATTGACGCTACCGCCACCGACCTTGCCTTTGACCAGGCGGCGTTTAACCTTTACGGCTCCTCCTACGGTTCTTCTTCCAGCCTTGCAGTACGTAAAGAATTCCGCCGTGACCAGGTTAACACCCTGCTTAAGCAGATATATACCTCCGTACACGAATACGATGACGATTTGTTGTTTGGTATTTCTCCCGCAGGTAACATTGATAACAACCAAAGCGGCTACCTCTGCGCCGACGTTAAAACCTGGTGCTCTACCCCCGGCTACGTTGACTATATAGCACCCCAGGTTTACTGGAGCTTTGAGTATTACAGAGATTTTGCTAAGTTTGACGTTTGTACCGAGGATTGGGCTGACCTTTGCACCTGCGACGAGGTTGACCTTATTATAGGCATTGCCACCTACAGAGGTACCAACAACGCCTCCTACGAAAGCTCTGACCCGGGCTGGTACAATAACGACGATAACATAGCAAAAATGCTTAACTATCTTAAAAACCACGATAGAGCCAGCGGTTGGATAATGTTTAAGTACGAATCTACATATAATATCCACAGCGACGGTTATGCATCCTCCCTCAGCCAGGAGATCAACAATTACATCGGCTTGGTTAAGGATTGGTAATACCGGAAAGGATATTTATATATGAAGCTTAAAAAAATATTGGCGTGCGCCTTGGCATCCCTTATGCTTCTGTCCTTTGGCAGCTGCGGAGAGAAAGAGCCCGATACCCAAGCCATGGCAAGCACTGACGAAAGCAGCACCGTAAGCGCCGAAGAAAGCAGCGCTGAAGAACAAACCGACGAAAGCGGCGAGGACGACGGCTCCTCCTTTGAGAACGGTATGATAAACGGATACGAACCCCTTAATTATGAATACGTAAAGGGTACCTGGCTTTACCAGTACCAATACTCCGGCCTTTTCCGTGCAGACGGTAAACAGCGTGACGAGGCAAGCTACAGAGAGCTTGTAACCAAAATCTGCCAAAACCTGCAAAGGGACGGCTACAACACCGTATTCCTTCAGGTAAGAGGCCACGGCGACAGCTTCTATCCCTCCAAGCTTTATCCCCCCACCCTTTACGTGGTGGATAGCTACGAAAGCGAGTTTGCCTACGATCCCCTTAAGATTTTCTGCGATATCGCCCACGAGCATAAGATATCCCTTCACGCATGGCTTAACCCCTATCGTTTGCTGTTGCTTTCCCAGATGGCGTCGGTGCCCGACAGCTACCTTACCAAGCAATGGTATAACGAGAAGGAGGGCGACTACGTTATCCTTATGGGTGACGGCAGATATTACGCCAACCCCGCTTATCCCGAGGTGCAGCAGCTTGTTATTGACGGCGCCGTTGAAATTTGCACCAATTACGAGATAGACGGCATACATATTGACGATTATTTCTACCCCAGCGGAGTTCAGGATACCTTTGACCTCCTTGCCTATGCGGATATGGGCAACGGCAGAACCTTAAAGCAGTTCCGTTACGACAGCGTTAACACCTTGGTTAAGGGTATGTTCGATTCCATCCATGGGGTTAACCCCAACCTTAAGTTTGGTATATCCCCCGCAGGCAATATGGATAACAACCGTGGCTATCTTTCTGCGGATATTGATACCTGGTGTACCACCCCCGGTTATATCGATTACATCGCTCCCCAGGTTTATTGGAGCTTTGATTACAAGGCAGATTTTGCAAAGTTTGATATCTGCTCTACAAGCTGGGGCAACCTTGTCACCTGCGAGGACGTTGATCTTATTATAGGCATGGGTCTGTACCGCACGGTTAACCCCACCTTCAGCTCCACCGACCCCGGCTGGTACCTGTATAAGGATAACGTAAAAAGAATGCTTGAGTTTACCTATGATTTTGAACCGGCAGACGGGTTTATAATGTTTGATTATTGCTCTATGTACGATATCTACACGGGTGAGTATAACACAAGCATAAGCGAAGAGCTGGATAACTTCCTGCCCTTGCTTAAGTCATAACAGTATATAATAAATAATAGGAAGGAAAAGACATGAAAAACAGAGTAAAAGCAATTTTGGCGCTGTTGCTTGCAATGGCTTGCCTTTTCAGCTACGCTGCTTGTGATACCGACGACGGTAACGATAACAGCAGCGCAACCGACGCTATGACCCAAAGCGGCGAGGTTTCTGACGGCAGCGAGCTTATCTCCGAGATACTCTCCTCTGACGAAAGCTCGGAAGAAGAATCCGGCCCCTCTCTTACCACCGTTCCCCTTGATACCTACAGCGATACTGCCGAGGACGGCAGCGCAAAGCGTGACCCCAACTATAAGACCGTTAATTACGATGTTATGCGCGGCATCTGGCTTGACCAGTACAGCATGAAAGAGCTTTATTGCTCCGGCACTAAGCAGATAATAGAAAAGACCTTTACCACCAAGATCCAAAAGGTTTGTAAGGGTATTGCCAAGGCCGGCTTTAACACCATTATCGTTCAGGTGCGTCCCAACGGCGATAGCTTCTATCCCTCCGAGTACTACGCTCCCTCCAGCTTCGTTGTAGGCGGCTACGGCGGCGAGTTCCAGTACGATATGCTTAAGATATTTGTAGAGTACGCCCATCTTTACGGCTTGTCCTTCCACGCTTGGGTTAACCCCATGCGTCTTATGAAACCCGAAGAGCTTAACGTATGTGATGACGAATACACCCTTACCCAGTGGTACAAGGATGCAGAACAGAAAAAGGCACATATGTCCCAAAGCGGCAACCTTTTGTACCTTGTTCCCGGCGTTGAAGAAAACCGTCAGCTTGTTTGGAACGGCGTTACCGAAATCTGCACCAACTATAACGTAGACGCTGTTCACATAGACGACTATTTCTATCCCACCGTTGACAGCGGCTTTGACGACGTTCATTGGCAGCAGGTTAAGGCGGATTACGAAATTACCGGCATCGACACCATCGACCGCAGAGCTTACCGTTTGGAAATGGTTAACATCCTTGTTAAGGGTATGCACGATGCCGTTAAGGCAGTTGACCCCACCCTTTGGTTCGGTATCTCCCCCGCAGGTAACATCGGCAACAACACCAATGCGCTGTTTGCTGACGTTCACACCTGGTGCGGCACTCCCGGCTATTGCGATTACATAGTTCCTCAGGTATATTGGGGCTTCGAGCATCCCACACCCAGCAGCAGATTTGACGTTTGCTCCACCGCTTGGATGGATATCACCTGCGAGGAAGTAAGACTTGTTATCGGCGTTGGTATTTACAGAATCCTTGATAAGACCGACTCTGACTTTGCCGAATACAAGGAACACGATGACGTTACCAAGCGCCAGCTTGAGTACCTGCAAAGCATGGATAAGAACGACGGCTTCGTGTTCTACACCTACGATACCATGTTCAACGGCTCCGGCTCTCTCTCCGGCATAGTTAAGGAACGTAAAAACTTCCTGCCCGTGCTTCAAGAGTTTGGCGGTGACGCAGCTTACACCGTAGTAAGCTACGAAGCAGAGACCCAGCCTGAAAGTTCTGAGGCTCCTGCCGCTTAATTTGTAACCTGGCAGAGTGCTGAGAAAGAGTGCAGACGAAACGAACCGAGGCGAAAAAACACACCACAAAAAACTTGTTTTTGTGGGGGCCCCGAGAACTGCACAAAAGAAAT